>JADGQH010000246.1 GCA_017881985.1 Chloroflexota bacterium
GCTGCCGTTCTGGGTTCTCCGGGTCCTGCTGGGGCTCGCGGCGCCGATCGTCCTCCTGGTGCTGCCCCGGACGCGGACGCCCGCCGGGCTCGCCGCCGCCGCCGGCCTGGCCATGGTCGGGCTCTTCGCCGACCGGGCGATCTTCGTGTTCGCGGGCCAGGTCGTGCCGAGCACGGCGGTCGCGGGCGTGAAGTCCTCCCCGTTCGCAACGTACATGCCGTCGCTGGTCGAGGTCAGCGTCGTCGTCGGGGCGCTCGCGGCGCTCGCGCTGGCCTATACGCTCGCCGAGCGCTGCCTGCCGATGGGCGAGCACTCGGGGCACGCCACCGGCGCGTTCCTCGGCTCCGCCGACAGCGCGGGGACCGCTGACGCGAGGCCCGCCGCGCCGGTCCCGTCCGCGCCGGCGCCGACCCCCGTGACCCCGACCGTGCACCCTGCGCCCGTTGCCCCGAGCGCGCACCCGGTGCCCGTAGGGGCGCCGATCGTCACGCAGGCTCCGGTCGTCTCCCCGACGCCGGTCTTCGCCCCGGCCTCGCTGCAGGACGGCACCGGAGCCGTGCTGTGAGGGCGGTCCGGAGGCGCGGCGTCTTCCTGGCCGTCGTCGCGGTCGTCGCCGCCGTGGCGATCGGCGCGGCAGTGGGCCTCGGGATCATCAACTCGAGGCTGATCGACTCCCTTGTCGCCGGCGTGCCTGTCGTGACGTCCGCGCCGGGTACGGCATCGTCTGCGCCGGGCTCGACGGGTGTGCCGGCTCCCGTGGTGACCCCGGGTTCCGCTGCGACCCCTGTACCCTCCGCGGCCGGTCCGGGTGCATCCCCGGCCGCACCGGCCCTGGCCCTCACGCTGGAGATGCCGGCCGGTGCCGATTGCCTCGGCTGTCATACGACGGCGGCGGGCGGAGTGGGCACCGCCACGGTGCCGCCGATCGGCCATCCGCTGGCGGGCTGGACCAGCTGCACGTCCTGCCATGCCAACGACAGCCTGGTGAAGACTGCGCCCGGCCATTCGGGCATCCACGCCGATCAATGCCTCCTTTGCCACACGGCCACGACCCCGGCGGCCGTGGACCGCCCGCACTCCGCCCGACAGGACGTGCCCTGCCTCAGCTGCCACGGGAAGACGGCGCCGCTCCCCGACAGCATGAAGAACCGGTCGGAGACGACCTGCTGGCTGTGCCACCCGGCGTCGGCGGCGCAGGCCCCGCTCTACCCCCATCCGACGCCCGCCGATGGCATCTGCCTCGGCTGCCACAGCGCCGCCAAGCTCGGTGCGCTCCCCGCCGACCACGTCGGGCGAACGAACAGCCAGTGCTCCGCCTGCCATGCCCCGGACTCGAAGCCGGCGCCCACGGCGCCCCACGACCTGGCGTCGCGCGCCGGGATGTGCGCCTTCTGCCACCTTGCGGGGAAGCCCAGCGACTAGCGGGCCGCGGCTGCCGACCGGACGCGGCGTGGCCGCTGGCCGCCAGCCCGATCAGAGGTCGGCGACGTCAATGATCCCGCGGCGGATGAACGACGCAGGATCCCCGGGGAGGCCCCGTACTCGCGGTTCGAGCGGAATCGCATGTGAAGTCAACACCCGAGGGCGCCGCGCGGCCTCGAGCCCCGGCTCCGGTCGCGCGGCGGACCAGGGGCGCGAGCTCGGCGGTCCGGCTGAGCACGAGTTCGGCCGGAAGATCGACGCGGGCCGCTGTCGAAGGGAGTCCGAGCGGCTGTAGCCCACCGAAACGTCCGTCCGGCGACTCACGTGTGTAGATCACGTGCGATTCCGCAGGTTGGCGGGAAGACCCACTCGCCGCGACCGCCGCGAGCCCAGGCCGTTACAGGTCGGCGACGTCGATGATCCCGCGGCGGATCGCGTACTTGAGCAGCTCCACCCGGTCGTGGAAGCCGAGCTTCTCCATGACGTTCGCCCGGTAGTTGTGGATCGTCTGCTCCGCCAGGTGGAGCGTCAGGGCGATCTCCCGGTTGGTGTGGCCGATCGCGGCCAGCAGCATGACCTCGCGCTCCCGCTCGTTCAGGCTCTCGTATGGGTCCCCGAGGACCCCGTGCGGTGCCTTGAGGACGTACGTGTTGACCATCCTCGTCACGATCGCAGGGCTCACGTAGGTCTGGCCGCGCGCCACCGAGCGCAGGGCCGTGATCACGTCAGCTGCCTCCGCCTCGCGCGTGATGAAGCCATCCGCGCCGGCCTTGAGGGCGAGCGAGAACTGCTCGGAGCTGCCGCGGCACTCGAGCGCGAGGATCTTCGTGGTCGGCCGCGCTGCGCGGATCGACTCGATCGACTCGAACGAGGTGCATCCAGAGCGGTCGAACGGGAGGCACTCGGCGATGACGACGTCGGCGACCGTGCGCGCGATCTCGTCGCGAAGGGCCTCGCGGTCCCCGACCTCGCCGATCACCTCCATGTCGGGCTCGGCGTCGATCACCTCGCGCAGCCCGACGTTCAGCATCGGGAACTCGAAGATGGCGAGGAGGACGCCCAGCTTCATCCCGTTCCCCGGTCCATGCCCAATTGTTCGCACCATGCGCATCAGCCCTTCGGGAGGTCGGTTGGCGTGCCGGGAACGCCGTTCCCACCGAACGTCGCGTCGACCTCGGCCCGGATCTCCGCGAGCGAGCGGCCCTCACCGATCCGCTGCTTTGCGAGGAGCGCGGTCTGGACGCAGACGTCGCAGAAGGAGGCGTGCTGCTCGAACGCGACGGCACCGGCCGTCATGCGTGCACGCAGGAAGCAGTCCAGGTTGCTGCGGTGCTGCATCGACGCGCAGCCGCAGTAGCAGGGCATCCAGCGGATCACGTCAGGCCGCTCGAGCGCGTAGCGGTACGCTTCCTGGACACGCGCGTCCGCCCCGCGCACGTAGTCGGGCCGCGCCGCCCAGGCCGTCTCGACGGCTGCTGCATCGGTTCCGGGATCGTGCGACGCGGCGCCCGGCATCTCCGCCCCGGACGTGACCGAGGTGGCCATCGTCGGCATGACCGTCGCGTTCGCGCCCCCGCCGCACGCCGCCACCAGGCCACCCGACAGGGCGAGGACGAGGACGGCCAGCGTGCCGGAGATCGCTCGACGACGGTGCGACCGGGCTGTGGCGGGGACGCGCATGGGGAGCTCCTTCCCGCGGATCGTCATGGGACGGCTCCGGTGGGTGGACGATCGGCGGGCAGGGCCGCCACCAGCGGCCAGCTGATCCCCTCGAGGACGGCGCCCTCGGGCTGGGTGATGAACGGCGCGGTGACCGGCAGCACCTTCTCCGCGTGGCAGCGGGCGCAGTAGACCGGCTGGTGGCAGTACGCGCACGCCCCGTTGCCCTGGTCGCGGATCACCTGGGCGTGGTTGGTCATCATCGTGTCGTGCTTCACGGTCACGGCGCCCGTCTTGTGGCAGTTGACGCAGTAGTCGCGGGCATGGCACCCGCCGCACGACTGGCCGCCCGGGTCCACCGACGTCGCCACGCTCCGATGGGTGAAGACGTACAGGGGGTCGGCGTGGGTCGATGGCGGCTGGCCGAGGGGCAGGCTGGCGATGGCGGTCCCGATCTGGGGGAAGGTGTGGCACGTGTCGCAAGTGGAGGGGATGACCTCCTTCGTGATCGCGCCGTCCTTCACCAGGAAGTGGCCGCCGTCGTGGCAGCGGAAGCAGCCGGGGAAGTCCAGGTGGCCCAGGTTGTCCGGGTAGCTGGCCGCCGTTACCTTCATGTCGGGTGTGGCCGCAAGGCGGTAGAGGAGCTTGATCTGGGCAACTGCCTGGCCGATCGCGGCCGACTGCGTCGCGGCGACGTCGGGGTAGTTGAGCGAGTAGAAGCTCGCGAGCTTGTCGGCCTCCGCGTCGGCGGTCGGCACGTCGGGGAACGCCGACCACAGGATTCGCATCGCCTCCCGCTTGATGAAGGGGAGCGTGGGGTCGATCTGGCCGGAGACCAGCCTCGCGTCCGTGCTCAGGCCCGGGTTCGGGATCGGGTGGCCCACCCGGTTGTGGCACGTGATGCAGTCCATCTTCCGGTCCGGCTCGGTGGCCTTGATCTTCGCGATGTCGGGCCCGACGTCCTCCGCGACGCCGACCTTGTCCTGGGCGATGAACTCCTCGACGGTCCCGTCGGAGCGCGTCACGGCGACGTAGTCAATCTTCTGGGCATTCGTGGCCGGGGCCCGGAACTGGACGTCCGAGAGCACGTGCCAGTGCACGCTGCGCTTCACGTCCGCCACGTCGCCGGAGCCGGGGCGGATCATGAGCCCCACGAACTGCCGCGTGTTCGCCTGGTCCTCGGTGAATGTCGTCCGGGTCACGAGGTTGACGGTCGCCAGCCGTTCGAGCGAATGACAGCGCAGGCACGTGTCGGCGACGGGGGGAAGGTCGGAGTGGTCCGGAGGCGGCACCGGCTTCGGATAGAGGCCCGTGATCACCTGGATCAGCTGCTTCGTGCCGTTGAGCTTGGCCTTGATCCACCCCTCGACGCCCGGCTCCACGTGGCACTCGCCGCAGGTGACGTCCCGGTGCGCGCCCGCGTCGTACGCCGCGAGCTCGGGTCCCATCTGGTGGCAGCGCCCGCAGAAGCTCGCGGTCTCCGTCCACTGGATGAGCGTGACGCCCGTCCAGACGGCAGCGAACCCGAGGGCCCCGAACACCAGGAGCAGCGCGAAGATGCCCGTCCGCGAGCGCGGGATCCGCAGCCGCGGAAGGCGGCGGCGCCGTCGGGTGGGCGTCGTCGCCGCGGGCAGACCCACGTCGACGGGCGACCCAACCCCGTCGGGCGTCTCCGCGACGTTCCCCGGCGACACGTCGGACGGCATGGCCGGATCGCCGCCTGGGGCGTGCGTTCCGGGCTCGCTCATCGGGTGGACTCCGTCAGCCCTTGACGAGCTGCTGCACCAGCTGCTCCATGTCGCCCG
>JADGQH010000247.1 GCA_017881985.1 Chloroflexota bacterium
TGGGCGTCGCCCGCGTCTTCGGCGTCGTGTCATCTGCCGACCCGGTGGCGATCCACCGGCGGCTCGGCTATATCCCCGGCGAGTTCACCCTCTACGACCGCCTGACCGGCGGCCAGACGATCGAGTATTTCGGCAACCTCCGCGGCGGCGTGGACCGGGCATATCGCGCGGCGCTCATCGAGCGCTTTGACGTCGATCCGACGCGGAAGTTCAAGGAGTACTCCAAGGGGAACAAGCAGAAGATCGGCCTCGTCATCGCGCTCCAGCACCGCCCGGAGCTGCTCGTGCTCGACGAGCCGACGTCCGGGCTGGACCCGCTGGTCCAGCAGTCGTTCTACGCCCTGGTCCGCGAGGCGCAGGCGGAAGGCAGGACCGTGTTCCTGTCCAGTCACATCCTGTCCGAGGTCGAGCGCACCTGCGACCGCGTCGCGATCATCCGTGACGGCAGGCTGGTGAAGGTCGACAGCGTCGAGGGCCTGCGCGATCTCGCCCACCACGAGGTGGAGCTCCGGTTCGTTGATCGCGTCCCCGCCGAGGCGTTCGAGGGCCTGCCGGGCGTCTCGGAGGTCGTCGTCTCGGACCACACGCTACGGATGCGCGTCTCGGGCGCGATCACCCCCGTCGTCCAGGCGGCCGCCCGCTACGAGCTGCTCGACTTCGTCAGCCGCGAGCCGACCCTCGAGGAGACGTTCCTGGCCCAGTACGGCCACGAGGCCGCGGAGGTCGCCACGCCATGACCACCGGTGTTGGGTCCGTCCCAGCCGGACGGACCGTCGCGTCGTCCTTCAGCCGCGTCTACGGCCTCGGCAGCATCTACGGCAAGACCATCCGCGACTCGCGGCTGGCCTTCATCATCGCGGCGGGCCTCCTGGGCGGGATGGCGCTCGTCATGGGCCTCGCCATCTCGAGCATCTTCCCGACGGCCGCATCCCGGCTGGAGGTCGACAAGCTCATCGGGAGCATCCCCGCCTCGATGATCAACCTGTTCGGGAAGCCCGTGAGCCTCGGCACGCTCGGCGGCTACATGACGTTCAAGTACGGGGCGATCTTCGCCCTGGGCACGGCGCTCTGGTCGGTCCTCGCCCTCTCGTCGACCCTGGCCGGCGAGGCTCGCCGCGGGAGCCTCGACCTGGTCGCGTCGACGCCGTTCGGCAAGCGCCGGATCGCGCTCGAGAAGGTGGCCGCGCACCTGACGATGCTGGGCCTCGCTATGGCGATCCTCGCCGTCATGACGACTGCCAGCTCGACGCTGTTCGGCGACGCGGCCCTCGGCGACCGGATCTCGCTCCTGTCCTCGGTCGGCTTTGCCCTCTGGTGCGGGTTCCTCGCGGTGTTCTTCGGCGGGCTCGCGTTCGCCCTGGCACCCCTCCTCGGTCGAGCCGGCTCGGCGGGCGTCTCCAGCCTCGTCATGCTCGTCCTGTGGGTCGCCAACGGCCTGGACGTTGCCGGCATCGCGTTGCTGAGCCCCTTCCGCTGGACGGCCGATCACATCGCCCTCGTCGGCCGGTACGACTGGCTGCCACTCGGGCTCGTGGGAATCGGTGCGGTCATCCTCCTCGCGATCGGGGTCGAGCTCTTCGTGCGCCGTGACCTCGGAGTCACCGCCGGCCTCTCGCTGCCTCACCTGCCCGCGGCGGTCCTCGGCGTCCACGGCCCGATCAGCCGGGCCTTCGGCGAGCAGCTCCCGCGCGCGCTCTCGTGGGGGATCGGGCTCGGGCTCATGGGCGCGCTCATCGCGTCGCTGGTCGGGCCGATGGCGAGCCAGCTCGGGACCGACCCCGGTCTCTCGAAGACCTTCGGCGCGATCTTCCCCGGCTTCGACCTCGCATCGACGGGCGGCTGGCTGCAGCTGTACGCGGAGCTCCTGTTCATCGCGGCCGGGTTCGCCGCCGCGACGTTCGTCTCCAAGTGGGCGTCGGACGAGACGGACGGACGCCTCGAGATGGTCCTCACGACGCCGATGGCCCGGGCCTGGTGGGCGATCGCCGGCGGAATCGCCGCGATCCTCGCCGTCGTGGTGATGACGGTCCTGTTCGCGGCCGGCATCGGACTCGGCGCGGCGTCCGGGGGCGTGGCGGCTGGCGACCCGATGGTCGGCTCGGCTGTTTTGGGCGTCTATGCCGCCGCGATCGCCGGGGTCGGCTTCGCCGTCGGCGGCCTCTGGCGGACATCGCTCGCGGCCGAGGTCGCCGCGCTCATCGTGGTGGCGACCTACCTGGTCGACCTGATCGCGCCGCCGCTCAAGCTGCCCGACTGGGTCCACCAGCTCGCCCTGACCGCCCACCTCGGGCAGCCGATGGTGGGCCAGTGGGACGTCGCGGGCGTCGTGGCCTGCGTGGCCATCGCGGCGGGCGGCGTCCTGCTCGGGGCCTGGGGCATGGCTCGGCGCGACGTGGATTGACGGAGAGCGGCGTCTCGGCCGCGGCAGGGGCCAACCCCTGGGCGGCTCGCACGGTGACGGCAGGCCCGGATGGTGTCGTTCGCTGCGCCTGGGGCGTCGAAGGCGACCCGCTGTACCGTGCCTACCACGACGCGGAGTGGGGGCGCCCGTCCCGCGACGGGCGGCACCTGTTCGAGATGCTGGTGCTCGAGGGCGCCCAGGCGGGCCTCTCGTGGTCGACGATCCTGCGCAAGCGCGAGGGCTACCGGCGCGCGTTCGCGGGCTTCGACGTCTCGACCGTGGCGGCGTTCGGGGAGGAGGACGTCGCGCGCCTTCTCGCCGACCCTGGCATCGTCCGCAACCGGCGCAAGGTGGAGAGCGCGATCGCGAGCGCCCGGGTCGTCCTGGCGCTCGCCGAGTCCGGTGAGACGCTCCCCGGCCTCCTGTGGGGGTTCGTGAACGGGGCGGTGATCGACCGGCGCCCGGAGACGCTCGGCGAGATTCCGGCGGAGACGGCCGAGTCGCGTTCGATGAGCCGGGAGCTCATGCGCCGGGGGTTCCGGTTCGTCGGCCCGACCATCTGCTACGCCTTCATGCAGGCGACCGGGATGGTCAACGACCACATCGCCGGGTGCGCCGCCGGGGAAGAGATCCGGGTGGCCGCACGCTGACCGCGGCGCACGTCGCCGCGCGGCCGACGGTGCGTTCAGCCGCCGCGGTCGCCCCGGGGACCGTGCTCAGCCGCGCCGGTTGACCACCCAGATGCCCGCCACGATGAGCGCCGCGCCCGCGACGAACGTGGCATCGACGGTCTCGCCCAGCACGACGACGCCCAGGACCACCGCCACGACCGGAAGGAGGTATGCGACGAGCGATGCGCGCGTCGGCCCCCACCGGGTGAGGAGCCGGAAGAAGACCAGGTAGGCGAAGCCGGTGCCCACGGCGCCGAGCCAGCCGATGGCGAACCAGGCTTCCGGGACGCCTGGCAGCGTCACTCCGCCGTCGACGAGGAACGCAAGCGTGACGACCATCGCGAGCGCCCAACCCACCTGGCCGGTGGCGAGCACGAGCGGCCGCGTCTCCCGCAACGCCCGGCGCGCATACGTGTTGCCAGTGGCATAGGCAAGGGAGGCGGCCACGACCCCGAGCTCGCCGAGCAGGCGCTGGGCGCCGGCCGCCGTGCCCGCGTCGGCGAGGTTGCCCGCCGAGAGGACGAGGATGCCGAGGAACCCGACCGCGATCCCGGCCAGCCGCCCCCGGGTGATGTGCTCGTCGTGCACGAAGGAGGCGGCCAGCACCAGGGTGAAGAACGGCGAGGTGGACTGGAGGATCCCCGTCAGCCCCGACGAGATGTGCTGCTCGGCCCAGCCGATCAGCCAGAACGGGATCGCGATGTTCACGGCGCCGAGGACGGCGAGGTGCCCCAGCGTCCGGGGATCGCGCGGCATCGGGGTCCGCGTCGCGACGACCACGACGACGAGGACGGCGAGGCCGACGACGAGACGCCCGGCCACGAGGCTGAGCGGCGGCAGCGTCTCGACGCCGATCTTGATGAAGAGGTAGCTGGAGCCCCAGGCGAGGGCGAGCATGCCGAGCAGCGCCGGGTAGGAGCCGCCGGCGCGTGCCGTCCGTGAGTCGCCGCTCATCGCCATCGCGTGAGGATCGCCTCGCGGGCGAACAGCCAGCTGCCCGCCCGCAGCCCCACGGCGGCCAGGACCAGGACGCCCACCGCCGCCAGGCCGTAGCCGGTCGCGTCGACGAGGAAGCGACCCGCGGCCTGCGCGATGACCACGGCGACGAGCGGCACCACGATCACCGCACCGACCTGCTGGGCCGTCCGCGGGTCGTTGGCCCGTGAGCTGATCAGGATCCCGAGCACGACTGACAGCAGCGCGATCGCCGGGCCGAGCAGGAACGTCGCCGCCAGCCAGTCGGGCGCGCTGACGATGGCGAACAGCGCCGGCCCGTACAGGGCCCGGACGAGCCCCGCGAAGGCCAGGTAGGCGATCAGCCCTCCCGCGATCCCCGGCGCTGCCGCGGCGATCGCCTTGCCCGCAAGGAGCTCGGCGGTCCGGATCGGCGTCGCGAGGACGGCCTCCAGGGTCCGGCTCTGCTTCTCCCCGATGATCGAGAACGTGGCGATCGAGAGCGGGATGAACGCCGGCAGCATCAGAAAGAAGATCAGGAACTGCTGGAAGCTGTAGGCGGCGACCAGGCCTTCCGGGTTCAGCGACGCCCATTCCGGCCGCTCCGCGAGGACCGACGCGGCCAGCGCGGCCTGGAGCGCGTGGCCGGCGGCCAGCTTCCCGAGGACAACGGGGCCGACCACGATGACCAGGGGCGGCACGAGGATCGACAGGAGCAGCAGCCGGTTGCGCAGGAGCTCGGCGGCCTCCCGCTCCAGGACGGCCGCGACCCAGGCGACGCGCATCAGGCTGCCGCCTCCGCGTCGGCGCGGGCGCCCATGACCTCGAAATAGACCTCCTCGAGGGTCG
>JADGQH010000004.1 GCA_017881985.1 Chloroflexota bacterium
CGACGGTGGGCGTGCCCGCGGCGGACCCCCCGGTCGATCCGGTGCGCACGCCGCGCGACGGCGACCTCGGCCCCGAGGCGCGTGGCCTGCCCGCCGATGACCTGCGGCGCCTCGCCGGCCGTCACGGCCGGGCGACCTCCCTGCTCCTTGCGACCGCGGGGGAGCGGGGCGCGCTCGACGACTTCGAACGGATTCCCGGCACGGCCTCCGCCTGGGCGGAGATCCGATGGGCGGCGCGCGCCGAGGGCGTGGTGCACCTCGAGGACCTCCTCCTGCGCCGCGTCCGCCTGGGGCTCACCCTCCCGGAGGGCGGGGCCGCGGTCCTGGGTCGCGTGCGGGAGATCGCGCAGCCCGAGCTGGGCTGGAGCGACGCGCACTGGGACGCGGAGGAGGCCGCCTATCGAGCGCTCTGGGCGAGCGATTACGCGCCGCCCGGCCGGGCCGATGCGGGCGGCGATCCTCCGTCCGACCGAGCGGTTGCGGGTGGCGGTCCTCCCTCCGCGGGCCTCGATCCGGGGCCCGCAGGCCTCGATGCCGGTGCCGATCGCGCGCCTGCCCCCGCGGGCCTCGATGCCGGTTCGCCCGCGATGACGGTTCGATGACCGCCGCCGATCACGTCCTGGCGATCGACGTCGGGACGCAGAGCGTCCGGGCGCTCCTGTTCGGGCCGGACGGGTCGCTTGCCGCGAAGGCGAAGATCGTGATCGAGCCGTACGTCTCGCCCCACCCGGGGTGGGCGGAGCAGGACCCGGAGGTGTACTGGACCGCGATCGGCCAGGCGTGCACGGCTCTCTGGGCGGACGCCGCCGCGCGGCGCGACGCGGTGGCAGGCGTGGCGCTCACGACCCAGCGCGGCACGGTCGTGGTCGTCGATCGGGACGGCGCGCCCCTCCGACCGGCGATCGTCTGGCTCGACCAGCGTCGGACCCTCGGCCTGCCGCAGGTCGGCGGGATCAACGGCCTCGCGTTCCGCGTGCTCGGCGTGCGGGACACGGTTGCGGCGTTTCAGGCCGACGCCGAGGCGAACTGGTTGCGCATCAACGAGCCCGACACCTGGGCCCGCACGGCGAAGTTCCTGCTCCTCTCGGGGTTCCTGGTCCACCGGCTGGTTGGCCGCTATGTCGACGCGGACGCCGCCCAGGTGGGCTATCTCCCGTTCGACTTCAAGCGCCGCCGATGGGCGGGGCGCGGCGACTGGAAATGGCGCGTGGCCCCGCTCGACCCGGCGATGCTGCCGGATCTCGTCACGTCCGGCGCGGAGCTGGGCGCGCTCACGCAGGGCGCGGCCGCGCACCTCGGCCTGCCCGCCGGCACGCCCGTCATCGCGGCGGGCGCCGACAAGGCGTGCGAGGTCCTCGGCTCCGGCTGCCTTGCCCCGAACCTGGGCGCGCTCTCGTTCGGGACGACGGCCACGTTCAACTCCACGCACCGGCGATACGTGGAGGCCGTGCCGCTCGTGCCGCCGTACCCCGCGGCGGTCCCGGGGGCATGGAGCCTGGAGATCCAGGTCTACCGCGGCTTCTGGCTCGTGGAGTGGTTCCGCCGCGAGTTCGGGGCGGCCGAGGAAGCGGCCGCGCTGGCCCGGGGGATCGACCCGGTCGACGTCCTCGACGAGCTCCTCGCGACCACCCCGCCGGGCGCGATGGGTCTCGTCCTCCAGCCCACCTTCTCGCCGGGCGTCCGGATCCCGGGGCCCGAGGCGAAGGGCGCGGCGATCGGATTCGGCGATGTCCACGGCCGCGCGCACCTCTACCGGGCTGTCGTCGAAGGGCTGGCGTACGCACTCCGCGAGGCGAAGGAACGGACCGAGCGGCGCACGAAGGTCCCCATCACTGCGCTGCGCGTCTCGGGCGGCGGGGCCCGCTCTGATCGCGTCGTGCAGATCACGGCCGACGTCTTCGGGCTGCCCGTGGGACGGCCGCACACGGTCGAGACGTCCGGTCTCGGCGCCGCGATCGACGCCGCCGTCGGCCTCGGGATCCATCCCTCGTTCGACGCGGCGGTGGCCGCGATGACGCGCCTGGCCGAGGTCCGCGATCCCGACCCGACCGCCCAGGCTCGCTACGACGCGTTGTACCGGCGCGTCTACCTGCCGATGTACGAGCGCCTTCGGCCGCTCTACGAGGAGATCCGGGCGATCACGGGCTACCCCGAGTAGCCGGCCGGGCGTCCGGCGCGTCAGCGCGTTTCCGGCCGCCGGTCACTTCGGGGGCGGCGGCCGCTGCCGGCTGCACCCTGCCGGGGCCGCGCTCAGCCGGATTTCGCGGCCTTGATCGCCGCGGCCAGCTCGTCGGGCGCGACGACCGCCTCGAACGAGGCCACGACCCTGCCCGATGCACCGATGACGAAGATCCAGGGCTCCGTCGGGATGCCGTAGACGTTCGTTGCCTCGACCGTCACGAAGTCGCCATTGGCCAGCACGGGCTGGAGGCGACCGTTCGTCCAGGTGAGCTGGTACGGCTCCACGTTGATGGCCCGGATCGGGTTCGCCTTGACGACGGCCTTCACGGTGTCGAGCGTCGGGCCGCACTCGGCGCTCTTGCAGAACGCCGGCGTCGCGAATGCCAGGACGAACGGCTCCCGGGCCTTGAGCGCCTGGTCGACCGATTCGGCATAGAACGACGGGTCGGGCTTGGGGTCAGAGCTGATCTTCGTCACGTCACCACCAACGTCGGCGAGCGTCGGCGTCTTCACCGATGGGGCTGCGTCCCCGACTGCGGGTGTGGTGCCGCTCGAATCGACGGAGAACTGCATCCGCGCGGTCGCCTGCTTCCCGGCCGCGTCCGTGGCGCTGATCGCGACACCCCACGTGCCGGCGGTCGTGAACGTCGGGGTCGCGATGTAGAAGCCGCGCTGGCCGACGATCCCCCAGGCGAAGATCGGCGTCAGCGTCTCGGTCGGCGTGGTCGCGCTGGCGCAGAGGTCGAAGAACGCCATCTGGAGGTGGATGTCCGGCGACGCCACCGGCTTGTTGGCCTGGTCGATCAGCGAGAACACGAGCCGGCCCTTCCCCACGACCTTCTCGGAGCTGGCAAGGACCGGGATGATGCCGCTCGTGGTCACCTGGCCGGCCTTCGGCCAGCCCGGCAGCGCGTCGGTGTTGCACGCGCTCCCGGCGGGAGCAACCGGCGACGCGTCCGCCGTCCCCGGTGTCGGGCTCGTGGCGACGCTCCCTGCGCAGGCAGCGAGGAGCCCGGCGACGAGCACGGCGGAAATGGAGAGGCGGATGGATGGATGCACGCGCGGAGGGTACCTTTCCCGGCTCGACGTCGCTCCCGCGGCGATGGCCCGTTGCGCGGGGCGCCACGAGCGTGCCTCGACGAGCCGCCACGTATCGCCCAGCGGGGCGCTCGAGGGCCGCCGCGAGCGAGTCACGCTACAATCCGCCGGCGTCCAGGCAGGCGTGCTCGCCGCAGCGCAGATCGCGCGCCGGGAGCACGGCGGAGGTTGGGTGACCCGGTTCCAGAAGCTCGTGGGCGTGACGCTCGCCACGACGCTCGCGCTCGTCACCGTGGGGGTCGTGGTTCGCGCGACCGGCAGCGGCATGGGCTGCCCGGACTGGCCGTTCTGCTACGGCCAGGTGATCCCGCCGCTCGGCGACTTCAAGGCGTGGGCCGAGTGGGTCCACCGTCTCATCGCCGCGGTGATCGGGGTCCTCGTGCTCGGGATCGCGGTCTTTGCGCTGCTCGACCACCGCGACCGGCTGAGCCTGCTGCTGCCCTCGATCGGCGCCGTGGCGCTCGTCGGGTTCCAGGCGTGGCTCGGCCGCGAGACGGTTCGCCTCGGCAACTCCGGTCCGTCGGTCACGGCGCACCTCGCGACGGCGCTCGCCGTGGTCGGCCTGCTCGCGTTCCTGTTGGTCCGCGCCACGTACCCGGCGCGCATGGCGAGTCGCGGCGCCAGCCAGCGCTTCACGCTGCTGGCGGTCTTCACGGCCGTCGCGGCCTACGCGCTCCTCCTGTTCGGGAGCAACGTCACGTCCGTGGACGCCGCGCTCATCTTCCCGGACTGGCCGCTCATGGGCGGCGCGA
This sequence comes from Chloroflexota bacterium, assembly GCA_017881985.1. Classification (GTDB taxonomy): domain Bacteria; phylum Chloroflexota; class Limnocylindria; order Limnocylindrales; family CSP1-4; genus CTSoil-043. The sequence continues at coordinate 4,032 of JADGQH010000004.1, forward strand.
TCGTCCCGCCGTTCGGGGACATGCCGCCCGCGACGCAGCTGCTGGCGGTCACGAACGCGCTCCACCGGTACGTGGCGGTGATCGTCGGGCTCCTGCTCGCGGCGACGTGGCTCGCGGCGTGGCGCGGCCAGCGCGGCAATCGAACGCTGTTCCGACTCGTGACGATCGCCGCGCTGCTCTACCCCGTGCAGGCGGTCGTGGGCGCGTTCCAGATCTGGACCCAGCTCGCGCCGTGGACGCAGACGCTGCACGTGGCGCTGGCCGCGTTCATCTGGGTCGCGGCGGTCGCGGCCGTCTTTGTCAGCTACTACGGCGCCCGGGTGCGCGTCCGCGAGGGCGCGGCAAGCCCGGGTTCCGGCGTGCCGACGGGCATCCCCAACGCGGGTGCCGGTCCGTCGACCACGGCGGGCGCGTCGATCGTGCATGCGAAGGCGGTCGCGCTGGCGGTGGCGGTGATCCCGCAGGATCCTCCCGATCCGCCGGTCCCCCCGGCCCCTGCGGCGCGGCGCCCGTTCCCCGCGACGGTGCGCGCCTACGTCGCGCTCACGAAGCCGCGAATCATCGAGCTCCTGCTCGTCACGACGATCCCGGCCATGGTCCTGGCGACCCGCGACCTGCCGGGCGTGAACTGGGCGAACTGGGGGATCATCGTCTTCTGGACGCTCGTCGGCGGGACGCTCGCGGCCGGGGCGGCGAACGCGATCAACCAGTACCTCGACCGCGACATCGACCTGCTGATGACCCGGACGCGTCGACGGCCGCTGCCCGCGCATGCCGTGGAGCCGGAGCAGGCCCTCGTCTTCGGGATCCTGCTGGGGATCTTCTCGGTCGGGCTGCTCGCTGTCTTCGTCAACCTCGTGGCAGCGTTCCTGACCCTGCTGGCCATCGGCTTCTACGTCTTCGTGTACACGATGCTCCTGAAGCGGACGACGCCCCAGAACATCGTCATCGGCGGCGCGGCCGGCGCGCTCCCGCCGGTGATCGGATGGGCTGCAGTGACGGGGAACGTCGAGCTGCCGGCGATCATGCTGTTCGCGCTCGTCTTCTACTGGACGCCGCCCCACTTCTGGGCACTCAGCCTTCGGCTTGCCAAGGACTACGCCGCGGCCGGGGTGCCGATGCTGCCCGTCGTTCGCGGCACGGCCGAGACGACCCGCCAGATCTTCCTCTACACGGTGCTGCTGGTCGCCGTCAGCCTCGTGTTCTTCGCGGTGGCGAGGATGGGCCTGGTCTACCTGGTCGCGGCGGTCGTGCTCGGCGCGATGTTCCTCTGGCAGTCGGGGAGGCTCGCCCGGGAGGGCACGGTCGAGGGCACGACCGCCGGCGCGATCCGGCTCTACAAGTTCTCGATCACGTACCTGACGCTGCTCTTCCTGGCGGTCGCCGTCGACGCCCTCGTCGCGGTCCGGGTCGCGTAGGCGGGGGCCCGGTCGGACTGGTTGCTCGAGCCGGGGCGGGTTGCCCCGGGGCGATGCCGGGCTCGCCCGGCGCTACTCGCCCACGGTGCCCGGGGAGAAGCCGGGCTCGCCCCGCGCTACTCGCCGACGGTGCCCGGGGAGTGGAGCTCCTCGGCCAGCTCCGGGCGGCGCGCCCGCCCGACGCGCCCCTCCCGGTCGAACACGCTGAGCGCGACCTGGACGATCGGCCCGATTCCGAACGCGAACAGCACGGTCCCGATGCCGACGGTGCCGCCGAGCAGGAACCCGGCCACCAGGGCGCTCAGCTCGATCGCCGTTCGCGCCCGCCGGATCGACCAGCCGTACCGGTGGTGGATGCCGGTCATGACGCCATCGCGCGGGCCCGCTCCAAGGTCGGCCGCGAGGTACAGGCCGGTCGCGATCCCGATCACGAGGACCCCGGCCGCGGTCATCGCGAGCTGCACGACCGGCTGGGATGGCTGGGGCAGGAGGGGCAGCGCGACGTTCGTGGCCGTCCCGATCAGCGCGACGTTGAGGATCGTGCCGATCCCCGGCCGCTCCCCGAGCGGCCACCAGAGGAACAGGATCGGGATCCCGACGAGGATGCTCACGGTGCCGAGGTCCACGCCGATGTGGCGCCCGATCCCCTGGTGGAAGACCTCCCACGGCCCGAGGCCGAGCCCGGCGTCCGCCATCGCGGCGATCCCGAGGCCGAAGAGCAGCAGCCCCGCGATCAGCCCGGGCAGGCGTCGCGCGACGCCCCACCCGAACCATCGATCGTGCATGCGCTGGATCGTAACGGGATGCGGCGGGGCTAGGGTCGCGGTGCGCCACGCCCCTGCCTGCGCCCGCGACGTGACGCGGCCCCGCGCCGGTGGCACCATCCGCAGCATGGACCTTCACTTCCTCGGCGCCGCGACCACCGTCACGGGCAGCCAGTTCCTCCTCGAGACCGGCCAGGCACGCATCCTCGTGGACTGCGGCATGTTCCAGGGAGGGCCCAACGAGGCGATCCGCAACCGGATCCCGCTCGCATTCGACCCGGCCACCCTCGACGCGATCCTGCTCACCCACGCCCACCTGGACCACTGCGGGCTTATCCCGCATGTCGTCCGGGAAGGTTTCCGCGGCCCGATTCGCGCGACGGCCGGGACCATCGAGCTCGCGCGCCTCGTCCTCCTCGACTCGGGGCGGCTCCAGGAGGAGTTCAGCAAGCGCGAGGACCGCTGGGAGCGGCGCCACCCGGACAGGGCCGAGGCCGACGACGCGAAGGAACAGGCGGCGCTCGACGCCGCGATCGAGCTCGCCGAGGCCGGCGAGCACGGCACGCAGCCGACCACCGCCGCGGCGAGCTTCGCGGCCCGGAGCCACGAGACGGTCGATGACGCGCCGACGTCCGCGCCGGATGCGGCCACGCCGGCCGCGACAGCGCGAACAGCGCCCGCGACCCCCGCCGCTGCCGCCAGCCCGCTCACGGCGCGGGCAGTGCCCGCGGACACGACGCCCGCGGCTCCCGGGGCGCCCGCCCCCGGGACCATTCGCCACGCCCAGGAGGCGGCGCACGCCGAAGGCGCCCATGTCGCCACGTCGATCGAGCCGGTTGGAGGGCCCGGGCGCCCGGACAACGAGCGCGACCTTCGGGCGACCGCCGTGGAGCTGACGCCCGACCTCGACGCGCCCCTCTACACGGAACGCGACGCGGTGGAGAGCCTCCGCGGCTTCCGCCCCGTCCGATACGGCGTGGAGGAGGAGGTTGCGCCCGGGATCCACGCGACCTACCTCGACGCGGGCCACATCCTTGGTTCCGCGATCATCCGGCTCCGCGTGCAGGACGTGCCCGGCGGTCCGGAGCGGATCCTCGTCTTCTCCGGCGACCTGGGCCGGACCGGGGCGCCGATCATCGCCGACCCGACCCCCATGAGCGACGCCGACTATGTCCTCTGCGAGTCCACGTACGGCGGCCGGGAGCACGAGCCGACGGCCGAGGCGCACCGGATCCTGGCGGAGACCGTCCGTCTCGTCGCGGAGCACGACGGCGTCCTGCTCGTGCCGTCGTTCGCGATCGGGCGGACCCAGGAGATCGTCTGGGAGCTGGACCGGCTGGTGTCGGCGGGCGAGATCCCGGCGCTGCCGCTCTACCTGGACTCGCCGATGGCCTCGAAGGCGAGCGACATCTACCGGCGCCACGCGGAGTACTACGACGACGAGACCCGGGCGCTCTTCGAATCCGGCGACACGCCGCTCGACTACCCGAAGCAGATCGTGGTCAACGACATGGCGCAGTCGCAGGCGATCGCCAGGGCGCGCCGGCCGTACATGATCGTGGCGTCGAACGGCATGCTCACCGGCGGACGGGTCGTCGGGCACCTCCGGAACCTGATCGACGATCCGGCCGCCACGATCCTCTTCGTGGGGTACCAGGGCGAGGGGACGCTCGGCCGCCACCTCCAGGAGGGCGCCAGGACGGTCCGCCTGGACGGGCAGGTTCGCGACGTCCGGTGCCGGATCGCCTCGATCAGCGGCTTCTCTGCGCACGCCGACGAGCCGGGGCTGCTCGCCTGGCTGGCGGGGTTCGCCCATGGGAAGGCCGCCGGCGACCCCGGCTTCCCGCGCCGCGTCTTCCTGGTCCACGGCGACCCCGGTCCCCAGGCGGAGCTGGCCCCGAAGGTCACCGCGCTCGGCTTCGACGTGCACGTCCCGCGCTGGCACGAGGTCGTCACGCTCGACTGACGCCAGCCTCCGCGGCTCCGGGCGTGATCGTCGGAGCGTCGCGCCCTGACTGTCATCGCCATCCGCTACGATCCGGGCTCTGCCGAAGGAGCCGCCCCGCATGACCGCCGCGCAGCCATCGCATCGCGCGTCGCCGCTGACGCCGGCCGAGCTTGCCTCCATCCGCCGGCCGTTCCGCGGCGCGCGCCTCCTCCCCGGCCGTGCCTACCACGACGAGGCGTTCCTGGACTTCGAGCGTGACGAGTGGTTCTTCCGCGACTGGGTCGCGGTGGCGCGCGCGGAGGAGCTGCCGGACCCCGGGAGCTTCATCCTGCGCGACTACTTCGGCGAGAGCGTCCTGCTGGTCCGCGGCGGCGATGACGTGGTCCGTGCCTTCTACAACGTCTGCCGGCATCGCGGCACGGCCGTGGAGGAGCGCGAATGCGGCACCGCCGTCCGCTTCCAGTGCCCGTATCACGCCTGGATCTACGACCTCGACGGGCGCCTCCTCCGGGCCAGGCACACGGAGGACCTCGAGGACTTCAGCCTCGCGACGTCCGGCCTCACGTCGATCCGCGCGGAGACCTGGGGCGGCTGGATCTTCCTCTGCTTCGACGTCGCGACGCCCGGCCTCGAGGCGTACCTCGGCGACTGGTTCGCCCACCACGCCGGCTTCGGGCGTGACTTCGCGCGGCTCCGGCGCGCCGCCCGGCTCGAGTACGACGTCGCGGCGAACTGGAAGATCGTCGCCGAGAACTACTCGGAGTGCTACCACTGCCCGGGAGTCCACCCGCTGCTCAACCGGCTGACCCCGTACGACCTTGGCGAGGACTTCTTCCCGAGCGGCCCGTGGAAGGGCGGCTGGATGGTGTTCGCGAACGGCTGCGAGACGATGTCGCTGGACGGCCAGCGCCACGGCCGGCCGCTGCTCTACGCCCGCGACGAGGTCGAGGCCGGCCGGATCTACTACTACATCCTCTGGCCGAACCTGATCGTCTCGGTCCACCCGGACTACGTGCTCACCCACCAGGCATGGCCGGACGGCCCCGGCCGCTCGAAGGTCGTCTGCGAGCTGTACGTGGATGCGGACGAGGTGGGATCGGCGGACGTGTCCGGCGCCGTCGAGTTCTGGGACATCACGAACCGCGAGGACTACCACGTCGTGGAGCTCCAGCAGCAGGGCACGCGCTCGCGAAGCTGGGAGGCGGGGCGCTACTCGAACCAGGAAGCGTCGGTCCACGCGTTCGACCTGATGTGCGCGGACCGCTACGCGATGGACGGCAGCCGCACGGAGCGCGAGGCCCGGACGGCTGTCGCGAACGCCGAGAAGCGGCTGGCGGCCCGGTCTCGGGCCGGCGCGGCGAGCACAGCTCCCCGGTCCACTGCGGACGGGTGACCCGGTCCCTCGTCACGGATGCGGGTTGCCCCGGACCCTGGCTGCCGTGACACGGCCGGCCCGATCCGCGCGCACTACCCTGATGCGGTGCCGATCCTCGCCCTGAAGCTCATCCTCACGCCGATCCTCATCGGCAGCGCGAGCCTCGCCGGCCGGCGCTGGGGGCCCGCGATCGGGGGCTGGCTCGTCTCGCTGCCGCTCACGAGCGGGCCCGTGACGTTCTTCCTCGCGCTCGACCGCGGGACCGCCTTTGCCGCGACGTCGGCCGTGGGGTCGCTGATGGGCCTCATGGCGATCGCGGGATTCACGCTCGCGTTCGCGGGCGGCCTGATCCGGTCGGGCCCTCGCACCGGAATCCTGCTTGCGGTCGTTGCGTTCGCGGCAATCGGGCTGCTCGTCCAGCCGATCCTCGACGGGCCGCCCTGGATCCTGTTCCTGGTCGTCATCGCGGCCCTGGGCGCCGCGCTCCGCCTCGTCCCGCCCTCGGGCATCCGCAGGTCGCCGGCGCCACACCCCTTGTGGGACCTGCCGGCTCGGGTGGCGATCGGCACCGGCCTGGTTGTCGGGCTCACCGGGGTCGCCCCGCTGCTGGGCGCCCACACGAGCGGCGTCGTGGCGACGTTCCCGGTCTACGTCTCGATCCTCACGTTGTTCACGCATCGGCTGGAAGGACTCCCCGGCGCGCTGGACGTCCTTCGCGGGCTGCTCGTCGGGCTCTTCGGGACCGCCGCGTTCCTGCTGATCCTCGCCGTCGAGATCGAACCCCTGGGGATCGGTCCGGCCTTTGGCCTCGCGATCGGATGCACGCTCGTGATCCAGGCCGTGGCGCTGCGGACGGTCCGTGCCGGAGCCGGCCGGCCGGTCGAGCTCGAGTCCGTCTGACCGACCGTCTCCGAACGACCGCCACACGCCCGGGTCGCCGGGCGGAGTCGGCCCCTGCCGCTCCTCGGGTCACGGGCCGACATCCTCCCACCCCGCAACTGTCGGATGTCGTCCGGGGGTTGCGATCTCGCCGCCGAAACCGACCGACCGACCGTGGTCGTACAACGGGTGTGGGGGGCGCCTTCGCTCCCGGAACCGAGTGGACCATGCAACGGGGTGTCCGATGAACGCAAGGAACACGATGGCCGCAGCCATCATCGTCGTCGCCGGGGTCGCGGCAGCCTGCAGCGGTGCGGCAACGGCCGCGCCGGCGGCGAGCCCCTCGGCGGCAACCGCCGCCTCCGCCGCGGCATCGGCTGCAGCGGCTTCGGCCCCGGCCGCGGCCGGTGGACCTGTCGTCATGACCGCGACGGTCGGCACGGTGGGCACGCTCGTCGTGGCCAGCTCGAACGGGATGACGGTCTACACGTTCGACAAGGACGTTGCCGACAGCGGCACGAGCGCGTGCACCGGCGGGTGCCTCGCGAAGTGGCCGGCCCTCACGGTCCCGGCCGGCTCCACCCCGACCGGCGCCAGCGGGGTCACCGGGAAGCTCGGGACGATCACGCGGGCAGACGACAGCACGCTCCAGGTGACGTACAACGGGAAGCCGCTCTACTTCTTCACCGGCGACAAGGCCGCCGGCGACTCGAACGGCATCTACACCGGCTGGTCTGCCGTCAAGCCGTGACCCGTGGAGCGGACCGCGGGCGCCCTCGTCCGCGGTCACGCCCCGCCTGGACGGCCCGGGGGCTCGGCGATCGCGCGATCGCCGTCGTGTTGATCGGCCGGGCCCCGCGCGAACGGCCCGGGCTCCGCGATTGCTCGGACTCCGCGATCGCGCGAGTCGTCGTCCTGCTCAGGGACGGGGCCGCTGCGAAAGGAGGAACAGCGCGGCCATCGACGGGACGACGAGGATCGCCCCGACCAGGAGGCTGGCAAGCAGCGCGACCATGGTTGCCTCGGCAGCCGAGGCCTGGCCGATGGTCAGGGAGCCGACGAGCAGGTTCGGGTACTGGGCCACGGCCCACCCCCACATGACGCCCCCGACCGCGAGGGCGGCGCTGAGCCGGGCGGCGCCGAACCGGCGGCGGTAGAGGAGCCCCAGTGATCCCAGCCCGGCCACTGCGGACAGGATGACAAGCGGGAGGGCCCGCGAGACGAGCCCGTCATACAGGGTCGGGGCGTCGCCGCCGAGCACGACGATCCCGAGCATCGCCACGACCCCGACCGCGACGCCCATGGCGAGCGCCCGCCCGCGGAAGGCATCGGCGAGACCCGGATCGCCCGCCCGCCGGGCGTCCGACGTCAGGTAGACCGCCGCGAGGTATGCGCAGATGCCGACTGCGAGCGTTCCCCCCAGGACCGACGTCGGGTTGAGCCAGCTCGCGATCGGGTCGCCAGCGGCGTTTCCGGGCGGCACGCGACCGGACGCGATGGCACCCGCGATGGCGCCCAGGAAGAACGGCGTGATGATGGACGACAGCCCGAAGAGCAGCCCGAACCACCGCTCCAGTCGTGGCTCTCGCACGGACTTGCGGAAGGCGAATGCCGAACCGCGAAGGATCACCCCGATCGCGACCGCCGTGAGCGGGATGTAGAGCGTGGAGGCGACCGCAGCGAAGACCCTGGGGAAGGCGGTCCAGACCACCACGAGGGCGAAGATCAGCCAGACGTGGTTGGCCTCCCAGACCGGGCCGATCGTATCCTCGATCAGGGACCCGATCGCGTCGTTTCGCCGGCCGCCGCGGACGAGGTCCCAGAACCCGGCGCCGAAATCGGCGCCGCCGAACAGCGCGTACGCCGTCAGCCCCGCCCAGAGCAGGACGAGGATCGCGTCGGCGGTCGTCACGATCGCGACTCCGTCGGCGCCGGCTCCGGGCCGACCCCGGGCGAGCCGGGCGCGAGCGTCCGCCGCACGACGAACACGGTGGCGACCGTCAGGACGACGTAGACCGCGAACAGCGTGAAGAGCCCGATCGGGAGGCCGCGCGCCGCGGTGACGGCCTCGTCGACCCGCATGATGCGGTAGACGATCCAGGGCTGGCGGCCGAGCTCGGTCACGACCCAGCCCGCCTCCATGGCGACCGCGGCGGCCGGGCCCGCCGCGATGGCCCCGAGCAGGAAGATCCGCGAGCCAGGCAGGCCGCGCCGGCGCCACCAGGCCCAGAGGAGCCACGCGCTGAGGCCGAGCAGGGCGAACCCGATCGCCACCATGACCTGGAACGCGATGTGCACGGGAAGGACCGGCGGCTGCTGGTCTGCCGGGACGGTGTCGAGCCCCTGGACGAGGGCGTTCGGGTCGCGGAAGGCGAGGAGGGAGAGGCCGTCGGGGATCTGGAGCGCGAAGCGCATCTGGCCGTCGATCGGGATGCCGCCGATCGAGAGCGGCGCCCCGCGCTCCGACTGGTACAGGCCCTCGATCGCGGCAAGCTTGATCGGCTGGTTCGTGGCCAGGAACTGGGCGGCCGCGTCGCCCGCCACGATCTGGGCCGGCGTCACGAGGGCCGCCAGCGTGAAGGCAACGAGGAACCCCGTTCGATGCAGCCGCGATCCGCGGTCGCGCCGCAGGCCCCAGGCATGGCCGGCAGCGATCCCGAAGCCGGTCACCATGAGCGCGGCGAGGATCATGTGCGTCGTCTCGATCGGGGTTGCCGGGTTGAAGATCGCAGCCCACGGGTCCACGCCGGTGACCACGCCGTCGGTGAGCACGAAGCCGACCGGCTGGTTGAGCCACGCGTTGGCGGTCACGACGAACCAGGCGGAGGCGACGCCGCTGATCACGATCGGAACGCCGCTCAGCAGGTGGACCCGGGGCGACAGGCGGTCCCAGCCGTACAGGTAGATCCCGATGAAGATCGCCTCGATGAAGAACGCGACGCCCTCGATCGCGAACGGCAGTCCCATGACCGAGCCGAACGTCTCGATCAGGCGCGGCCAGAGGATGCCCATCTCGAACGAGAGGATCGTGCCCGACACGGCGCCGACGGCGAACAGCACGCCGAGGACCTTCGCCCAGCGGTGGGCCAGCTCGTCGTAGACCGGCCCGCCGCCCCGGTGCCCGCGGAACTCCACGACCAGGATCAGGAGGGGCAGACCCACGCCGAAACAGGCGATCACGATGTGCCAGGCAAGCGAGAGGGCCATCTGGGCGCGCGCCGCCCACAGGTCCGGCTGGTCGACGGTGACGAAGATGTCGAACAGGCTCATCCGCGGTCCCGAAATCCCATCCTTCCGGCGGGCGACCATCGAACCGGGCGCCCGCCTCCAGTCTAGGCCGCGTCGGGGCGAGAACCGGGCCTGCGGCCGCGGCGTAGCCTGTCTCAGCGGGCGTGAAACACGGCCGCACAATGAGATCGAGGAGCGCCCAAACGTCCTCTCGGCCCGCGATTGCCACCGGCGTCCTCCTGGACGAGCTCCAGAGGGATACGTTCGAGTACTTCCTCGGGGAGACCAACCCCGCCAACGGGCTGGTTCGCGACAGCACGCGCGAAGGGGCGCCGTCGAGCATCGCCGCCGTGGGGTTCGCGCTCGCTGCCTACGCCGCCGGCGCGGAGCGGGGGTTCATCTCGCGTGCCGAGGCGGTGAAGCGCGTCCTCGCGGCGCTCCGGTTCTTCTGGGAGAGCCCGCAGGGCCGGGAGCCGGACGCGACCGGCTACCGCGGGTTCTTCTACCACTTCCTGGACATGGAGACCGGTCGTCGGGCCTGGGAATCCGAGCTCTCGACGATCGATACGACATTCCTGCTCGCCGGTGCACTGGCCGCGGCCACCTACTTCGACGGGGAGGAGAAGACGGAACGGGAGATCGCGATGCTCGCCGACGCGCTCTACCGCCGCGTTGACTGGCAGTGGGCGCTGAACGGCAATCTCACCGTCTCGCATGCCTGGAAGCCCGGGCGCGGCTTCTCGAGGTATCGGTGGGAGGGCTACAGCGAGGCGATCCTCCTCTACGTCCTGGGCCTTGGATCGCCGACATATCCGCTGCCGGAGGCGAGCTATCGAGCATGGGCGCGGACATACCGCTGGAAGCGGGTCTACGGCACTGAGCTGCTGTATGCGGGGCCGCTCTTCATCCACCAGCTGTCGCACGTCTGGATCGACTTCCGCGGCGTCCGGGACGAGTACATGCGTAGCCGCGGGATCGACTACTTCGAGAACAGCCGCCGCGCAACGTTCGCGCAGCAGCAGTACGCGATCCGGAACCCGAGGGGTTTCGCTGGGTACGGCGAGTCCTGCTGGGGGCTCACGGCGAGCGACGGGCCGGGCCCGGCCCTCCGCCGCATCGACGGTGTCGAGCGCCGCTTCTACGACTACAAGGCTCGGAGCATCCCGTACGGACCGGACGACGGGACCGTCGCCCCCTGGGCAGCGGTCGCCTCGCTGCCGTTCGCGCCCGAGATCGTGCTCCCGGCGATCCGCCACTTCCACGAGGCGCACCCGGGGCTGCGCAGCCACTACGGGTTGCTGTGCAGCTTCAACCCGACCTTCACGGACGGATCTCGTCCGGGCCAGGGTTGGCACTCGTCCGGCTACTACGGGATCGAGCAGGGGCCGATCGTGCTGATGATCGAGAACCACCGATCGGGCTTCCTGTGGAGCCTGATGAAGCGGTGCCCGTACCTCATCACAGGGCTGCGCCGCGCGGGGTTCGCGGACGGATGGTTGTCAGCCCTGGGCTGAGCCTCCCCTCCGGGCCCGTTGCCCCGGCCGCGCGTCCGCTGGCCGCGAGGCCGCTATGCAGGCTTCCGGCTCGATACGGGGCCGCCGATCCGGTAGCGAAGGAAGAGATGGTCGCCGGACCTCCGCACGGACCCGAGCTCCGCCCAGGGTGCGGTCGCGATCTCGAACGCGGTGCCCTCCACGAGCGCGAGCCGGCTCGTCGCGTCGTCTCGACCGGCCAGCTGGGGCGCGAGGGTCAGGAAGAGCTCGTCGAGCAGCCCGGCGGCGAGCAGGTCGCCGATGAGGTGCGGGCCGCCCTCGCAGAGGACGAGCCGTGCGCCGGACCTGGCGGCGATCTCGACCAGCGCCGCCGCCGCGATCGGCCCGCCGGACGCGGCGACCTCGATCCGCGCGTTCGGCGCCGGACCGGCCGCCCGAAGGCGCGCCGCCCCGGATTCCGTCGTGACCAGGATCACCGGCACGTCGGGAGCGGAGAGGCCGGGGTGCTTCGGATCGAGCGAACCGCTCGCGGTCGCGACGATCGTCGTCGGCTGCGGGCTCGCGATCCCCATCGCGTCGCGCCACGCCGCGTACAGCCCGGCCGACCCCGGCTGGACGCGCCGGGGGGTCCACTCGTGCGTCGGGGCCGCCCGGATCGTGCCCGCCCCGACGAGGACGGCATCGGCCATCGCCCGGAGCAGGCCCATGACGAAGCGATCCGAATCCGCGAACCCGCTGACCTCGCCACCGCCGGTGCTTCCGTCCGTGTCGAACGCGACCACGCCGTCGATCGTCGACACGAAGTTGGCGATGACGGTCGGTCGATCGGGGCGCAGGGCGACGCGCAGGTCGCCGTCGTAGCGATCGCCGAGCCCGGAGGGCAGCCGGCCACCTCGGACGTCCTGCCGCGAGGGCGCCGGCGCCGCGGGGTCGGTCGCCGGGTCGGCCGCGGGGTCGGCCGCCGGGTCCCACAGGCGTTCGAGCCGGGAGTCTCCCCGGTGGCCCGGCGCCTGCGCGGGATCGGCCCCGGTCAAGACTCCGCCCGGCGAAGGCCGCTCACGTCGAAGAACTCACCGCGCAGCTGGGGGCTCTCCACGTACACGCCGCGATACGAGGTGGTTCGCGTCTTCGGATGGAGCTCCCGGACGCCGCGCATCTGCGTGCAGAGGTGGTGGGCCTCGGCGTAGACGGCCACGCCGTGCGGCGACATCATCCGGTCGAGCTCGTCCGCGATCTGGTAGGTCATCCGCTCCTGCACGCCGAAGCGCCGGGTCACCACGTGGACGAGGCGGGTCAGCTTGCTGATGCCGATGATCCCCTCGTGGGCGACATATCCGACGTAGACGTTGCCGAAGAACGGCAGGGCGTGGTGCTCGCACAGCGCGAAGAACGGGATCGGGCCCTCGACGACCTGGGCGATCTCGCAGTTCGCGCCGCCCCGGCACTCGGTGGGGAAGGCGGTGAGGAGCTTCGGATCACCCTCGTACCCGGCCGTTGTGTCGAAGAGCGCCTGGAGGAACCGGCGCGGCGTGGCGCTCGTCCCCGGCGTGTCGAGGTCGAGGCCGAGGGCGGTGAGGATCTCGGCGAGATAGCCCTCGTAGCGGAGCCGGTCCGCGTCCGAGACGTTCCGCGGCTCGTCGGGCGTGAACCGCGGGCCGAAGCCCGCGTCCTCGTCCTCGCTCCCGTGGTGCGAATGGTGGCCCGCGAGGCCGGCATGTCCAGCCTGCAGCGCGATCGCCTGGTCTCCGTCGGGTGTCATCGAGCCTCCGTTTCCCGGTGATACGGCCGCGTCGAGCCGGTGGATGTCAGGCGCCGGCGGCACTCCGCCGGGCGGCGACCCGATCGGCGATGCGCGCCGCGGCGTCGGACCAGCCCGCATTGAAGGGCCGGCCCGGCTCGTCGAGGTCGAGGACCAGCGGTGCGTGGTCGGACGGGACCGGCTTGCCCTTGCGAGCCTCGCGGTCGACCTCGACGGCGACGATGCGCGCCGCGACGGGGCCGGTCGCGAGGAGGTGGTCGATTCGCATCCCCTCGTCGCGCTGGAAGTTGCCGGCCCGGTAGTCCCACCACGTGAATCGCCGGAGGCCCGGGTTCCGCGAGCGCCACGTGTCCTCCAGCCCCCAGTCCAGGAGAGTCCGGAATGCCGCCCGTTCCGGCTCCGAGACGTGCGTGCCACCGTGCGCCGCGGCGGGGTCCCACACGTCGAGGTCCGCGGGCGCCACGTTGAAGTCGCCGCCGATCAGGAGCGGCGCCCCAGGCTGCTGGGTCTCGTCGAGCCAGCGGCGGAAGCGTGCGAACCAGGCGAGCTTGCCCGCGTAGAACGGCGACCCGACCACGCGGCCGTTCGGCGCGTAGATCGAGACCACCCGGACCCCGCCGCAGGCCGCGCTCACCATCCGCGCCTCGCCGAACGGGTCGAACGCCTCCTCGTCGGCGGTCATCGCCGCGCCGGCTGCTGACGAGCCGGCCGCCGTGCCGGCTGCCGACGTGCCGGCCGCCGTCGAGCGAACTGGTCCGTCCCCGAAGTTCGTGACCACGTCCGAGAGCCCGACCCGGCTCGCGATCGCGACGCCGTTCCAGCGCCCCTCGCCGTGATGGAGCAGCTCGTAGCCGGCCATGGAGAAGGGGAGCAGGGGAGCGGCGTCGTCGGAGAGCTTCGTCTCCTGGAGGAGCAGCACGTCGGGCGCCGCGCGCTCCAGCCACCACTCGACCTTCTCCAGGCGCGCCTTGAGGGAGTTGACGTTCCAGGTCGCGATTCGCACGGCGCAGGACCGCTCAGTACCGCCGGCCGCGCTGCCGGGCAAGGTCGAAGGTCGCGGTGTCGGCGACCGCCATGACCGCCATCGTGCCGGCCTGGACCGGATCGGTCACGACGAGGTCCACGTGGTCGGTGATGGATCCGACCATGTTGAGGGCGATGATCGGGATGCCGACCGCGCGCAGCTCGTCGGCGGCCCGGCTGATGTCGCCGCCCATGATCGAGCCCGCCAGGACCAGGCATCGCGCGCGGGGCAGGTCCGCCACCGCCCGGACCGCGCCGGCGATGTTCGCCTCGCCGACGAGGGCGATCGTGTCCACCGAGATCCGCTCGCCGCGCAGGTTGTGGCGGTCGGCCTCCGACACCGCGCCGAGCGCGACCTGGGCGACCTGCGCGCCGCCGCCGACGACGATGATCCGCTTGCCGAAGATGCGGTCCATGGTCCGGGTCGCGCGCCGCTCGCGCACGCCCGCCGCGTCGGCCACGGCAGCGTCCAGGCCCGCCTCGTCGACGCCTTCGACCTCGATCTCGGTCTCGACGGCCGGCCCGGTGCCGGTGTCGTCCAGTCGCCGGACCGTGCTCAGCGTGCGGAGCGTCGCGCCGGCCCGGGCGAGCCCGGCGAGGATCGCGGGGAGTGCCGCGGGCGTGTCGTCATGGATGACGCGGATCGCGACGGTCGGCGGGGTCGCGGCCCCCCGGCGCGGGCTCACGGGCGCACGCGACCGTCAGGGCGCGGCACTGCGGGGCGCGGCACGGCGGGGCGTCAGCGGTCCGCGAGGCCGCGGGCCAGGTCGGCGAGGGCTCCGGGGCCGGCAAGCCCGTGCGGGTCGGTCGGGTCGTGCTCGTCGAAGGCCACGCCGAGAGCGGTCAGCGCCTCGCGCGTCGCGACCGCGTCGCTGGTGGTGAGCATCAGCTCGCCGTCCGTGTCCTCGGCAACGCCGACGATGCCCGTGATGTTGACGCCGCGCTCCGCCAGGGCAGCGGCGGCCCGGGCAAGGGAACCCGGCGCGTCGTCGAGCCGGACCGTGAACCAGACGGACACCTTCGATCACCTCCGCGCCGATGGTAGCGCCCGGCCCCGCGGGCTGCTCGTGCCCCGCGGGCTGCCCGAGCCCTGCGTGCGGCTCGAGTCCCCGATGCGCCCGCAGCGCGCTACGATCGCGACATGCCTGCCGCGCCAGCGCCAAGCGTCCAGGTCTTCGGTCGCGAGGACAGCCAGCCGACCCGGGCCGCGCTCCGCTTCTTCAAGGAGCGCCGGATCACGGTGCACTTCGTGGACCTGCGGCGCAAGCCGATCGCGCCCGGCGAGCTGCAGCGGTTCGTGGCGAAGCTCGGCGCCGCCACCCTGGCCGATACGACCGCGCGACCGTGGCTCGATGCCGGGCTGGGCTACCTGCGGATGGACGACGCGGAGCTGGCGGCGCGGCTCCTGGCCGACGCGCGGCTGCTGCGCCTGCCGCTGGTCCGGAACGGCAATGCGGTCACGGCCGGCCCGGCCGATGCCACCTGGAAGACCTGGTTCACCGTCCCGGGTCCCTGACCCGGCCGCCAATCGCCCGGAGGTCCCGATGCCCGACACCGATGCGCCGCCCCCGTCCCCGGATGCGCCGCCCCCGTCCCGCTCCGACGAGCCGGAGGTTCTTCGCGCACGAGGAATCGACGGCGAGCCGATCACGACCGGGCGCGACAAGCTCCGGCGGGCCGGGCGGCTCGTTGTCCGGCGGGAAGCGGTGGACCGCCAGGTCCCGTCGCGGGCCGGTACCGCCGACGAGCGGCTCCTCCGGCGGAGCCGAACCGCGTTCCTCGATTCGGACCCGTGGCGGACGCTCCGAATCCAGGCCGAGTTCGTGGAGGGTTTCGATGCGCTGGCGGGCATCGGGCCCGCCGTGACGGTCTTCGGGTCCGCGCGGGCGGCCGAGGACGACCCGGTCTACGAGCAGGCGCGCGAGCTCGGCGGCCTCCTTGCCGAGGCCGGCCTGACGGTCATCACGGGCGGCGGGCCCGGCGTCATGGCAGCGGCGAATCGCGGCTGCTTCGAGGCCGGGGGATTCTCTGTGGGCTGCAACATCGAGCTGCCCCACGAGCAGTGGCTCAACCCGTGGGTGGACCTGGGCGTCGAGTTCCGCTACTTCTTCGTCCGCAAGACGATGTTCGTGAAGTACGCGGAGGGGTTCGTGATCTTCCCCGGCGGCTTCGGGACGCTGGACGAGCTGTTCGAGTCGCTCACCCTGATCCAGACCGGCAAGATCAAGCACTTCCCGGTGTTCCTGGTGGGGACGGCCTACTGGTCGGGCCTGCTCGCGTGGTTCCGCGGCACGCTCCTCGCCGAGGGCACGATCGCGGATTCCGACCTGGATCTCTTCACGGTCACCGACGACCTCTCCGAGATCGTGGACGGCCTTCGGCGGTTCGTCGAGACGAACCTGACCGCGCACCCGACGGCGGACGCCTGACGATCAGAGCGGGTCGAACGTCGCCCAGTCCAGGGTGGGGTCGGTTCGCCAGGGGAAGCGGCTGAACCCGTTCGACGTGGTCCAGTAGCGCTGGATCTCGACGCCCTGGGCGGTGCCGTCCGCGGCCGGGGGCAGCTTCCTGAAGACGAGCAGGTCGGTCATCCCGTCGCCGGTGAAGTCCGCGGTCGCGAGGCGGATGTCGTCGAAGGCGAGCGGCAGGTCGGGCGACACGGGATAGACGTCGCGGCTCATGGTGGCGTTTGCGCTCGAGCCGTAGACCGCGAGGATGGCCGACCCGTCGGGCTGTCGCTCGGCCACGAGCAGGTCGTCGCGTCCGTCGCGTGTCGCGTCGCCCACGACGGCCTTGATGGCGTCGGGCGGCACCGGCACCTGCAACCAGGTGGTCGGCGCGCCAAGGGTCGCTCCCGCCGACATCACCGCGACCTGGACGGCGGTGCCGGTCGGCGCGGGAGGGGTGGCGGGCGGAGGGCTGCCGTCGGCGGGCGGCACGACGTCCGGGCTGATCGGCCGAAGGATCACGAGGTCGGCGCGCCCGTCCCCGGTCGTGTCCCCCGCGAGGAACCTGCTCGTCGAGAGATCCTCGGGCATGCTCAACATGACGCCCGCCGGGTCGAACGAGCTCCCGTTGGAGGTCGCCACGAGCACGTCGGTTCGCGGCGTGTCGCCCGGGACGACCCGGATCAGGGCCGCGTCGGCGAATCGGTCGGCGTTGAAGTCGCCCGCCACGAGTCGCAGGCCGGTCGTGTCGAAAGGCTGTGGCTCGCCCGCGCTCGACCACCACGTGGCGGCCGGCGCGAACCCGGTCCCGGTGGCGAGCATGACGCGCAGGACGGCGACGCCATCCGCGCCTGCCACGAGGCTGACGATGTCCCGTCGCCCATCGCCGTTGACATCGGCGGCCACGCGGCCGAGGAGCTTCGCGTCGGGCGGGATCACGTCGAGGGCGGTCGTGGCGCCGGTGCTATCGGCGGCAAGCGCTGCCGGGTCCGTGGTGACCAGGCGCGCCGTCACCGTCCCATCCGTCGCGCTCTGCACGGTGGCCACGTCGCCGCGGCCGTCCCCCGTCATGTCGTTGATGCCGGGCCAGACCCAGTCGATGGTGCCGTAGAAGCGACGCAGGATCTGCTCTGCCGTCTCGCCCAGGCGGTGGGCACAGTCCGCGGCATCGTGCTGCAGGAGGCGGCCGTTCCACGCTGCCGTACCGCACGCGCCCGAGCCGGACCAGTAGCCTGTGAGGAAGAAGCTGCCCGAGCGGCGCAGCGTGAGCGGCCACGTGGCGGCGACCGCCGCGAGGTGGGCCGGGGCCGGGGCCTTCGATGGGTTGTAGACCTGGTCGAACCCGTTGTCGCGAACGTCGTAGCAGGCGCCGGCCGGATCCTTGCCGCCGCGCCACACGCGGGCGTAGTACCAGGCGTACTGCTTCACGGCGAGCGCGCCGGCCTGGAGGGCTGCGGGCGGGTTCGACGGGCCCCACTCGGACGCCATCACCGTCTCGACGTAGGACCGGAACGGAACCTTGACGGTCCGCCGGAGCGTCGATCGGTAGACCCGGATCGTCGTGGGCGGGACGAGGGTGCTCGTCCAGCCCGTGCACGTCGACCCGGCGAAGGTGGGGCCGGTGCCGCTGGGGACCGCGAAAGCCCCCAGGGCGATCGCCATTGCGGCCACGGCCCTGATGAGCCGGTGTTTCATGGGCTTGACGATCCTACCGGCCCACCCGGGATCCGTCAATGAAAGGGCGGTTCAGGGAAAGCGTACCGGGACCACGGCCACGGGCGACGGCGACTGGACCGCCGCACGAGCGTTGCTGCGGTCAGGCGTGCGGGAAGGCGACCTCGATGAACCCATTGACGACCCGGACCGGGTAATGGCGGAGGCGTCGGACGCGGGTGAGGCGGCGTGCCTCGGCCTTTCGGCCGGGGGGTTCGGGCTTCGGCTCGGCCCCGGGAGGGGACCACGGCATGTGCGGAGTGCCGTCGGCATCCAGGCCGCCCGTCGTGGGCATCTGGATCGTCTCGCCGCTGCACAGGTCGAAGCGCCCGTTGTGAAGCGGGCAGTCCACGATGCACCCGTCCAGGCGCCCGAGCGAGAGGGGCGCGGCCATGTGCGGGCAGCGGTCATCGGTGGCCAGCAACCCGCCCGGGACGTTGGCAAGGAGCACGTCCAGGTCGCCATTGGTGACGCGGACCATGGCGCCCGGCGGCAGCTCAGCGACTGCGAGCACGGCCACGAACGCGGCGTCGGCGGTGCCGGGTGCGGCCAGCCCCGGCGGGGTGACCGCGATCCGCGGCGGCGTCGCCGCGGGCCCGGGCTCGGGTCCCGACGAGCCGCGCTCTCCGGCCACCGGCAGCTACTCCCCGGCGAGCGCGGGCGTGTGTGCCACGCCGTCGGCGCCGGGTCGGCTCGGTGCGGGTGCTCCCTGCGCCTGTCCACGGGCGGGGCCCATCGACGTGCGGAGCGGCAGCTCCCGGATGACGAGCACGGCCAGGAATGCGAGCACGGAGGCTCCCAGCCCCAGCCAGAAGACGGACCCGATCGCGAGCGAGATCGCCTCGTAGATCGAGGTCACGATCTTCGGGATCAACGGTTCCACGACTGGCCGGACCTGGGCGGGGACGCCCGCAAGGATCTGCTGGCCCAGCGTATTCCCGACCCCGACCAGGTTGTTGAGGTCGAAGCCACCGCCCTGGAACTGGGTCACGGCCTGCTGCGGGATGCCGTTCGCGAGGAGGCGGGCCGGGATCTGGCTGGCGATCTGCGTGCCGAACAGGGAGCCCGCGATCGAGAGACCCACCGTGCCGCCGATCTGGCGGAAGAACGTGAGGTTCGAGGTCGCCACGCCGAGCTTGCTGAACGGCACCGCGTTCTGGATCACGATCGTGAAGACCGCCAGCGTGGGGCCGATCCCCGCGCCCAGGATGAACTGCCAAAAGCGGATCACCCACGGGTCGGACGTCGCGGCGAGGTTCGTGAACAGGAGCGATCCGACACCGACGAAGACGACTGACGCGAGCAGGAGCGCCTTGTACTTTCCCGTCCGGGCGACGATCTGGCCGCTGACGATGCTCGAGACGATGACGCCCACCAGGAGCGGGAACAGCTCGTAGCCGGAGATCGTCGCGCTATCGCCCCTGACCACCTGGTAGAAGCGCGGCAGGAAGATCGTGGCCGAGAAGAAGCCGAAGGCGGCGAAGAACGTCGCGATCTGCGAGCCCGCGTACGTGCGGCTGCGCCAGAGGTCGAGCGGGACGATCGGCTGCTTCACCCGCGACTCGATGAACAGGAAGACCGGGATGAGCACGGCGGCGATCAGGAGGAGCCCGCCAACCTGCGGGGTCGCCCAGTCGGCGGTCTGCTTGTTCGTGAGGCCGACCAGGAGCGGGATCATCGCGGCCACGAAGACGAACGCGCCGACGAGGTCCAGGTCGAGGGAGTGATGCGGGCGCTTCACGCTCGGCAGCACGCGGCTGACCACGATCAGCGAGATGAGCCCGATCGGCAGGTTGATGTAGAAGATCCAGTGCCAGCCGACATTGTCCGTGATGATCCCGCCCAGCGCCGGACCCACGAGGGCGGAGAGCCCGAACACGGCCCCGAACAGGCCCTGGTACTTGCCCCGTTCGGCGGGCGTGAACAGGTCGCCGATGACCGCCAGCGAGATCGGGAAGAGCGAGCCGGCCCCAATGCCCTGGATGCCGCGGAAGAGGATCAGCTGCCACATCTCGCCGCTGAGGCCCGAGAGCGCCGAGCCGACCAGGAAGACCGAGATCCCGAAGATGAGGAGCGGCTTCCGGCCGTAGTAGTCGGACAGCTTGCCGTAGAACGGGACGCTGATCGTGGAGGTCAGCAGGTAGATCGTGACGGCCCACGTGTAGAGGTCGTTGCCGTGCAGGTCGGTCACGATGCGCGGCAGCGCCGTCCCGACGATCGTCTGGTCGAGCGCGCCGAGAAGGAGCGCGAGCAGGATTGCGCCGAGCACCTCGAACCGCGCTCGCGGCGAGATCTCGACGGCCGGGTGGGGTACGCCGGCGGGCGCGCCCCCAGCGCCCTCCGCGACCGGTGCCCCTTCCATCATGGTCGTGCTGTCTCCTCTCCTGGACCTGGTCCTGCCGCTTCCATCGGCAGGTCGGTCCCGTGTGTCAGGATTGCCTCGCGAAGCTCCTCGATGCCGCCCACGAGGCGGACGAGCTGGTCGGTGTCAAGCCGCTGCAGGAGCGCGTCGAGCATCTCGCTCCGCCAGCCATCGACCTCCTCGACCGCGCGCGTTCCATCCGGCGTCTGCCGGACGATCACGACACGGCGATCCGCGCCGTCGCGGAGACGCTCGACGAGCCCGCGCTGCTCCATCCGGTCGATGATGCCGGTCGCGTTCGGGACCGCGACGCCCAGCAGGTCCGCCAGGTGGGTCATCGGCTGGGGCCCGTGCTCCTGCAGAATCCAGAGCGTCTGCAGGTGCGCCATGCTGATGCCCTGCCGGTGCAGCCTCCGGGCGACCGCGCAGCGCTGATGGCCGGCGATGACGGCAGTCCCGACGAGGATCTCGTCGATCAGCGCCCGACGTTCGGGCGAACGGGTCGGTTCGGCGGCCGTGGCCGGGTCGGCGGCGGGGGCCGGGGTTGTTGTTACGATCACATCAATAATCTACCTGAACCAAGATCACTTCGTCAACGGCAACCATTTCGATCACGGGAAGCATCGACAGGCAAGGGTCGACAGCCCAGACGGACGGATCCACCCAGGCGGCCAGACAGACGGAGAAGCCGAATGCGATATGCGCTGATGATCGAGCCGCAGCAGGGCTGCTCCTACGTGGACCAGCTGGCGGTTGCCCGGCACGCCGAGGCGGCGGGGTTCGAGACCTTCCTGCGTTCGGACCACTACGACAGCTTCCCCGGCGCATCGGGGCGGCCGACGACCGACGCGTGGGCCGTCCTCGCCGGGCTGGCCCGCGAGACGACCACGATCCGGATCGGCGCCCTGGTCTCCCCGGTGACGTTCCGGCATCCGGGCAACCTGGCCAAGCTGGCCGCGACCGTCGATGAGATGTCGGGCGGGCGCCTGGACGTCGGCGTCGGGGCCGGCTGGAACCAGGCCGAGCACGATCACCACGGCTTCCCGTTCCCGCCGATCGAGGTTCGCGCCGAGATGCTCGAGGAGCAGCTCGAAGTGCTGCGCGGCCTGTGGCAGGGCCCGGACGGGTGGTCCTTCAGCGGCCGCCACTACCAGGTCCCGGCCGGGCTGCTCCGGCCGCGGCCGGTCCAGCAGCCGGCGCCGCCGCTCATCGTGGGCGGCGAGGGTAGCCCGCGCTCGATGCGGATCGCGGTGCGCTTCGCCGACGAGTTCAACCTGTCCAGCGCGTCACCGGAACGCGTGGTCGAGCGCTTCGCGATGCTCGACACGATCGCCCGGGACGCCGGCCGTGATCCCGCCACGATTCGCCACTCGGCGATGGCGGGGGCTCTGATCGGTCGCGACGCCGCCGAGGTCGAGCGCCGGTCACGCGCGCTCCTCGACGCGTTCGGGATGGCCGCCGAAGGATCGGCCTGGTTCGAGACGCGCCGACCGCGCTGGATCTACGGGACCCCGGACGAGGCCCGCGCGATGGCCGCCCGGTTCGAGGCCGCCGGGTGCGAGCGGCTCATGCTCCAGGACTTCCTGCCCTGGGACCTCGCCCACGTGGACCTCCTCGGCGAGGTGCTCGTCCGCGGTTGAGGCGCCAGGGCCGCGCGACACCACCCCGCGCCGGCTACTCCGCGAGCGCGGCGGCCTCGCGATAGGCGAGCTGGTCGCGCCGGATCGGGTCCGGGTCCGTCCCGCGGGCGCGGGCAAGCCGCTCGGTCAGCAGCTGGAGCGGCGTCGCCGTCCCGATGAGCGCGGCAACTGGGCCCGGCAGCGACGGAGCCTCGGGGACGAGGAGCCTGCCGGCCGGCGCAAGGAACGCCGGCCACTCGCGGTCCAGATCCGCGGCGAGGATCGCGCCCGGCCGCATCCCGATCCGGGCGGCCGCGGCCAGCGCCTGCTGCGCCCGGGCCGAGCGCGCCTCCCGTCCCGCGCGGTCGGCGAGGATGAGCACGAGGCCGGTCGCCCCGTCCATCGCCGGAAGGTGGCCGTGGAGAAACGTCTCCGTCTCGCGGAACGCCGCGGGCAGCCAGGTTGCCTCTTCCACCTTGAGCGCGAGCTCGCGGCCGGCCGCCGTGTCGGCGCCGGACGCCACCACGATCATCTCGCGGCAGCCGCCCAGCTCGGCGGCGATGCGTTCGGCGGACGTGGCCTGCTCGAGGCCGGCGGCGAGGAGCGGCCGGATGACGCCCGGGTCCGCGTCGCCAGCCTCGCCGGTCAGCGCGGCGCCCACTGCGACGCCGGCCAGGATCGGGGAGAGGTAGCCGATGGTGTGGCACCAGCTCCGGTCGATCTCCGCGGTTTCGAGGATCAAGGGGCTCAAGCCGCCGATCGGCGCCAATCGGCTCACGGTCACCGCTGCGACCTTCGCGCGGCGAGCCGCGGCGGCGGTCAACGCGGCCAGCGTCGCCCCGGTGCCGCCCTCGTGGCTGATGCCGATGATGAGCCCGCCGCGCTGGGGTGCCAGCGAGGCTTCGAACGCCTGGCGTGTCAGCACGCTGCCCGGCTTCCCGGAGCCGCGGATGCCGGCACGCTCGGCCGCGTCGGCGACGATCGCGGCGAACGCCATCGCACCGTGCTCGCTCGTGCCACAGCCGGTGACCACGACCGGGTCGCCGGCCTCCAGCGCGGTGCGGATTGCCGCCGCGAGGCGTCCGGCCGGCGTGTCACGACCGGGCGCCTCGAGCTTCGCGGGCACACCCGGGACGCCCGAGCTGCGCCTGATGATGCCCAGGCGTCGGAGCACGCGGCCGGCGAGCGCCGGTTCCGCGTCGATCATCTCGGTCATCCACCACGGGGGACCGTCTCGACGCGCGGGGGCCGGCAGAGACGCCCACGGCGTGGGCGGGCCGGACAGGGTCGCCTCTGGGTCCGGGTGGGCGAGGACGGTCGGGTCGAACGGCGGCGGCAGCTCCATGCCACCGATGATAGGCTCGACGCCGGTGGGGATGGAGGAGTGGACGCTCGCGCATGGTCGCGTGGGCCGGATCGCGACCGATCGGTCGATGTCGGAGGAAGTGGGCACACGTGGATGTCGGGGTGATGGTTCCCCAGGGCTGGAAAGGCGAGTTCGACGGCTGGAGTCCCGCGGACGCCTGGGCGAACGCGATCGCGCGTGCGCAGCAGGCCGAGGCGCTGGGATTCGAGTCCATCTGGGTCTTCGACCATTTCACGACGGTGCCCAACCCGACCGAGGAGATCACCTTCGAGTCGTTCACGATGCTCGCGGCGCTGGCGCAGGCGACGTCTCGGGCGCGAATCGGCCACATGGTGGTCTGCACCGGCTTCCGCAACCCCGCCCTCACCGCGAAGATGGCCTCGACGATCGACGTGATCTCCGGCGGCCGCTTCGAGCTGGGGATCGGTGCTGGCTGGAAGGAAGACGAGTGGCTCGCATACGGCTACGGCTTCCCGACGCTGCGCGACCGTCTCGGCGCGCTCGGTGACCATCTCGAGGTGATCCGGCGGATGCTCGGCCCGGGCAAGGCCACGTTCGAGGGCGCCTATGCGCGCGTCGAAGGGGCCATCAACGTGCCGAAGGGGATCCAGGGGCACATCCCGATCGTGGTCGGCGGCAACGGCCAGAACGTCACGTTCCGCTACGCGGCGCGCTTCGCGGACGAGCTGAACCTCGTGTTCCTGGGGCCCGACGAGATCCGCGAGGCGCTCCCGGTCGCGCGCCAGCGCTGCGAGGAGGTGGGCCGGGATCCCTCGAGCCTGCGTGTCTCCCTCTACTGCCGCGACAACGACTCCCGTGCCGACGGGCAGGCCCGTGTCGACCGGCTTGGCAGCTACGCGGAGCTGGGCCTCGACCGCATCGTCATGTTCCCGTCCCGATGGGATACGAGCGACGAGGGGCTCTGGTCTTTCGCGGCGGACGTTCGCGCCGCCCACCTGCCGCTGGCGGAGGAGGCGCCGGCCGTCGCCGCCGGGTAGCGCCGGGTGCTTGTCAGGCGGCCTGTCGAGTCGCGCGCATCAGGTCGGCTGATACGCATCAGGTCGGCTGATGAAACCGGGGATGCCCACCCTCAATCAGCCGACGAAATCGCGTTTCGCCGGCGAGCTCGTGCTCAGAGAGCCGGAACCCATCAGACGGCCTGATCGATATCGGGTGGGCTGATGGTCCGGGCCCCCGTCAGCGCACGGGTCCGAACCGCTGGACCGGACCGTATCGCCACGCGACGCGGCCCAGCAGCAGCTCGGCGTCCACGGGCCCGTAGCGCCGCGAATCGATCGACTCGTCCGGCGCGTCGCTGAGGAGCCACGCCTCGGTTGCGCCGAGCACCGTGACCGACCCATCCACCCGGACAACCCGGTCGCCCGGGCGACCGGCGATGCGCTTCACGACGACGACGTCGCCCCCCGGCTCACGGACGACCACGACCGACCCCCGCCGGGGCCAGCGGGCCGGTGTCGGGTCGACCAGCAGCCAGTCGCCGTGACGGAGCGCGGGGACCATGCTCTCGCCGACGACCTCGGCGCGCCACGGTCCG
>JADGQH010000052.1 GCA_017881985.1 Chloroflexota bacterium
GTCTGCAGCGTGCCGTCGAAGAAGCGCGTGATCGACGGCGTGTAGTCGTTCCCGGCCTTCGAAAAGGCACCGGTCCAGTAGGCCTGGATGCTGTCGACGTAGCCGACCACTCGGCAATCGTCGCGCGCGTTCGCGTCGGCGCCCGTCCTGCACTCGGTCGCGAGTGCCGACGACGCGGCGGGCGCCCCGGCAGCTCCCTGGCCCAGCGCCTGGTCGAGGAGCGAGCCGAGGTCGCCGGCCTGCGATCCGCTCCCCCCGAGCAGCGTGACCACCACGAAGACCACGATCCCAAGGATGCCGCCCCCGCCCGCCAGCGCGGTCCGGCCCCCGATGCTCCGGCCGCCGCGGACGTCCTCCACCTGCGACGGATCGAGCTTCACGTTGTCGTTGAAGGTCATGCTGTCGTCCCACTTCGGACATCCATTCTCGCAGGCGCGTCATGACGGCCCGACATCTCGACCGGCCCCGTCGTCCGGGGCCCGCGCATACTTCGCCCATGACCACGAAGACGCCCGCCCTTCCCGCCCTGCTCGACGATGCCAGGGCCCTCCTGCCCGAGCTCGTGGAGGTCCGACGACGACTCCACCGGCGACCCGAGATCGGCCTGACGCTTCCCGGCACGCAGGCGGTCGTCGTCGAGAAGCTCGAGCGGATGGGCCTGGCTCCCCGCGTCGGCCGCGCCGTCAGCTCCGTGACCGCCGTCATCGAGGGATCGCGACCGGGTCCCACGCTCGTCCTGCGGGGCGACATGGACGGGCTGCCGCTCCTGGAGGAGACCGGCCTCGACTTCAGCTCCGAGATCGCAGGGGCAATGCATGCCTGCGGCCACGACACGCACGTGGCGATGCTCCTCGGGGGCGCCCGGCTGCTCATCGCCCGCCGCGACCAGCTGGCCGGCCGCGTCATGCTCATGTTCCAGCCGGGTGAGGAAGGGTTCGCCGGGGCACGCTTCATGCTCGACGAGGGGCTGCTCGACCTGCCCGCATCCGAGGTCGCAGACGCGGCGTTCGCGATCCACATCTCCACCACGTATCCGACCGGCACCCTGAACCTCCGGCCCGGACCCGAGATGGCGGCGGCCGACTTCATCCGGCTCACCGTGCGCGGCCGCGGAGGCCATGCCTCGGCCCCGTTCACGGCGCTCGACCCGATCACGGTCGCGGCCGAGATCGTGCTGGCGCTCCAGTCGATGGTCACCCGCCGCGTCAACGTCTTCGATCCGGCCGTCGTCACGATCGCGCACATCCGTGGCGGCACCACCAACAACATCATCCCCGAGACGGTCTTCCTGGAAGGGACAATCCGCACCGTCTCCGAGACGACGCGAACGGCAGTCCACGCCGAGATCCGCCGGGTGGTCGACGGGATCTGCGCGGCCCACGGCGCCGCCGGCGAGCTCGAGATCGAGGCCGGCTACCCGGTCACGGTCAACGACCCGGCATTCACCGCGTTCGTGGCGTCGGTGGGCGAGGAGCTCGTCGGCGCGGAGGCCGTGATCCCGATGCCCGCGCCCATCATGGGCGCCGAGGATTTCTCGTACGTGCTCCAGCGCGTCCCCGGGACGATGGTCTTCCTGGGCGCCCGACCGCCCGAGGAGGACCCGGACACGGCGCCCGGCAACCACTCGAACAAGGTGGTCTTCCACGAGCCGGCGATGGCCGTCGGCGCCGCGATGTACGCGGCGGTCGCGCTCCGACACCTCGCGGGCGGCTGACGGGCGACGGCGGACGCGATTCCCCGAACAACGGTCGGCCCGTGAACGCGGCCGTCGCCCTCGCGCTGCCGACTCTCATGCCCCACCGGCTCGGGGCGCGGCCGCTCGCCTCACCCTTCCTGAAGTGGCCGGGAGGCAAGTCGCAGGAGCTGCCCGCGATCGCTGCGCTCGCACCGCCCCTGCTGGGCAGGCTCATCGATCCATTCGTCGGGGGCGGGGCGATCCTCTTCGCCGTTCCGGCCGAGGTGGCCGCCTGGGCGAACGACGCGTGCCCCGAGCTTATCGGCCTGTATGTGGCCGCCGCCGCGCTCGATGCTGGCGTGATCGAAGCGATCGACGGGGTCGCGAGGGCGTGGGAGGGACTCTCCCACGTCCCGGCGCTCTGCGAGGACCTGGCCGAGGCGTTCCTGGCCGGGTCATCTGTCGGCGTCGGCGTGGCGTTCGAGCGCTGGCGCGAGGCGCTGCTCGGGGTCGTCGACAGCGCCGGCCCGCCGATCGCGACTGTCTTCGAGCTCCGCGTCGAACGCGATCTGCTCGCGAAGCTCGACCGGATGCGCCGCATCGAGCGCACGCTCGGCCGGGTCCTCTCGCGCGTCGACCTGCTCGGGAACATCGAGGGTTCCCTGCGCTCATCGTTCTACATGTCGATCCGGAGCCGCTACAACGGCGCCCGGCTGGCGGCGAGCTTCGACGCGTTCCGGTACGCGGACTTCTTCTTCCTCCGGGAGTTCGCCTACGCGGCGATGTTCCGGTTCAACGTTTCGGGGGAGTTCAATGTTCCGTACGGCGGCGTCACGTACAACCGGAAGACGCTCTCGGGCAAGGCCGCGCTCCTCTTCGGCGACGAGACCCGGGGGCGGCTGGCCAATACAGAGCTGCGCTGCGTCGACTTCGAGCCGTTCCTCGCGGAGGCCCACCCGACGCCGGAGGACTTCGTCTTCGTCGACCCGCCCTACGACAGCGAGTTCAGCGCGTACGACAACCGGCCCTTCACCTCCTCCGACCAGCGACGCCTCCGGGATGCGCTCGCGCTGATACCGGCGCGCGTGATGCTCGTCATCAAGGACACGCCGGGCATCCGCGCCCTGTACTCGTCCGCGCGTTGGCACGTCATCGAGGCGGATAAGACCTATGCCTGGACGATCAAGTCGCGCAACAACCGCGCCGCGACCCACCTGACCATCACGAATTACGTGCCAGACGCCGCCCCGGTCGTGCATGCGGCTGCCGGATCGCGCCCAGGATAGGACTGGCTGTCGGAAGAGGCGTGTGAGCGCGTTCCTGCCGAGCGCCGCGCCGGGTCGAATTGGGTCGTGGCGGAGCGTTGGCTCGCCTTCCGCGATCCAACGCTCGTATGCTCGCGCTCCGCGGCGAGGTCGGCTACGCTCCGGGCTGCGTTGTGACCGTTGGGGGGTGGCTTGATCTGCTCGAACTGCGGAACACAGAATCCCGCCGGCACCAAGTTCTGCATCGAGTGCGCGGCCCGGCTCTCGATAGCCTGCCCGTCGTGCGGCACCGCCAACCTGCCCAGCGCGAAGTTCTGCGGTGAATGCGCCACTCCCCTCGGGGGCGCGGCCACCGTGCCGATCGCGGCTCGATCCGCAGGCGTGCCAGCCCCCGTTCCCATCGCCGAGCGTCGCGTCGTGTCCGTCCTCTTCGCCGACCTCGTCGGGTTCACGACGCTCGCCGAGGGTCGCGATCCCGAGGAGACGCGGGACCTCCTGTCGCGGTACTTCGAGCTCGCCTCCGACGTCGTGAGCCGCTACGGCGGGACGGTCGAGAAGTTCATCGGCGACGCGGTGATGGCCGTCTGGGGTGCCCCGACGACCCAGGAGGACGACGCCGAGCGTGCGGTCCGCGCCGCGCTCGACCTCGTCGACGCGGTTCGGACGATCGGGCCGGGCATGGTCGCTCGGGCCGGAGTCCTGACCGGCGAAGCCGCCGTCACCATCGGCGCCACCAACCAGGGGATGGTCGCGGGCGACCTCGTGAACACCGCTGCCCGCCTCCAGGCGAGCGCATCGCCGGGGGTGGTGCTGGTCGGCGAGGCGACCCATCGGGCGGCATCGTCCGCCATCGCCTTCGAGCCGATGGGCGAGCAGGCGTTCAAGGGCAAATCGACGCCGGTCGCCGCATGGCGCGCGCTGCGCGTCGTATCGGAGCGCGGCGGTCGAAACCGGTCCGAAGGTCTCGAGGCACCCTTCGTCGGCCGCGACGAGGAGTTCCGACTCCTCAAGGACCTGTTTCACGCCACCGAGCGCGAGCGGCGAGCGAGGCTCATCTCCGTGCTCGGCCCTGCCGGGATTGGCAAGACCCGTCTGGCCTGGGAGCTCGAGAAGTACCTCGACGGCCTGCTCGGGACCGTTCTGTGGCACGCGGGTCGCTGCCCGGCATACGGCGATGGAATCGCGTTCTGGGCCCTCGGCGAGATGGTGCGTGCGCGGGCGCGCCTCGCCGAGTCCGATGACGAGGCGACGACCCGGGAGCGCATCGCGGCGACCGTCGCGGAGTATGTCCCCGACCAAGCCGACCGCCGCTGGGTCGAGCCTGCGCTCCTGACCCTACTCGGAATGGAGGCTGGGATCGGGTCCGAGCAGCTGTTCGGCGCTTGGCGAATGTTCTTCGAACGGCTCGCCGCGACGAGTCCAGTCGTGATGATCTTCGAGGACCTGCACTTCGCCGACGCCGGGCTCCTCGACTTCATCGACCACCTGCTCGAGTGGAGCCGCGCCTTCCCGATCTACATCGTGACGCTCGCCCGGCCCGAGCTGCTCGAGAAGCGTCCCGCCTGGGGTGCCGGGAAGCGCAGCTTCACCTCGATCTACCTCGAGCCGCTCGCCGAGTCCGCGATGCGCGAGCTGCTCGCCGGGCTTGTGCCCGGCCTGCCCGATACGACCATTCGAGCGGTCGTCGCGCGCGCCGATGGCGTTCCCCTGTACGCGGTCGAGATCGTGCGAATGCTCATCGCCGAAGGCCGCGTCCGTGAGCAGGACGGGCGCTATGTGCCCACCGGCGACATCACCATGTTCTCCATCCCGGAGACGCTCACCGCGCTCATCGCCTCGCGGCTCGATGCGCTCGGGCCGGGGGAGCGCAGCCTGGTCCAGGACGGCGCCGTGCTCGGGCAGAGCTTCACCCTCGAAGGCCTGGCCGCGCTGACCGGAATCGTGCCAGGGGACCTCGAGCCGCGCCTGCGGGCGCTCATCCGGCAGGAGATCCTCGAGCTCGAGGCCGACCCACGTTCGGCGGAGCGAGGCCAGTATGCGTTCGTCCAGGCGCTCATCCGGGAGGTCGCCTATAACAGCCTGGCCCGGGCAGATCGCAAGACCAAGCACCTCGCGGTCGCCAGGATCTTCGAGGCGCTCCCGACCGACGAGCTCGCCGGCGCACTGGCGGGCCACTACGTTGCCGCCCGCGCCAATGCGCCCGACGGCCCCGAGGCGGACGCGCTGGCCGCCCAGGCCCGGATCGCCCTGCGCGGCGCGGCCGACCGAGCCGCTTCACTGGGGTCCCACGAACAGGCGCTGGGGTATCTCGTACAGGCCGAGGGCATCACGACCGACCCGACCCAGCAGGCGGCGCTCTGGGAGGCGGCCGGTCGGGAGGCCGATCATGCCGGGCTCCTGGACATGGCTCGCGACTACTTCGAACGCCTCGTCGAGGTCCGTCGCACAGGCCCAGATCGATCCGCCGCGGCGCTCGCTATCGCCGAGCTGGGCCGCGTCCTCCTCACCGCGGGCCGCGTGGGCGAAGCGCTCGAATTCATCCGCCAGGCCGTCGGCGAGTTCGAGCCCGAGGAGGCCCCGGAGGGCCTCGCCTACCTGGTCGCCGAGCTCGCGAGGGCCTACATGCGCTCGGGCCGCGATCCGGAGGCGATCGCCGCCGCCGACCGGGCACTTCCGGTCGCCGAGCGCCACGAGCTCTTCGAGCCGCTCGCCGAGTGCCTCGACACGAAGGGCACGTCGCTCACCTCCATCGGCCGGCTTCAGGAGGGTATGGCCCTGCTCCGGGCCTCCCTTGCGATCTCCGAGGCGCACGGCCTCGTGCGCTCGGAGCTCCGCGCGCGCCAGAACCTCTGGTTCTCGGACATCGACGACCCGATCCGGGCCATCGAGGTCATCCGCCCCGGGCTCGAGAAAGCTCGACGGCTTGGGCTCCGCGAATGGACGTTCGACCTGACGTTGGTCATCAGCCTCGCTTGCTCGAGGATGGGTGTCGCCTGGGACTGGATGGATGCTCGCCTGGCCGAGCTCGAGGACGAGGGCTTCGCATCGGACATCGACCGGATGGTCCACGGAGTCCTGCGTGCGTTTCTGTCCGGCATGCGCTCGAATCCGGATCGGCAGGTCGAGGTCCTCCAGGCCGCCCGGGAGGCGCCTGGCGCGCGCGACGACCAGCAGACCGAGCTGAACATCGCGACCGTGATGGCGTGGGTCCACCTTGCCGCCGGGCGGCCGGCCGACGCATTCGAACAGGCAGCTCTGGTCCTGGAGTCGGACTTCGGCGCGGCCTGGAAGGCGTGGGGCGCGGCGGTCGGGATACCTGCGGCCGCCTGGTGTGCCGACGCGTCCAGGCTCGATCGCTGCGAGGCATCTCTCGACAAGGCGACGGGACGCTGGGCGACCGCGATGCGAGTCGACATCGGCGCCGCGCGGGCGGCCCTCGCTGGCGACCGCCCGGCGGCGCTCGCCCGCTACCTCGACGCGTTCGGGCGATTCCGCGACCTGGGGACGCCGATGCTCCTGGCGACGAGCGTGATCAGCGCCTGCCGCCTCGTCGGGCCGCTCCCGGAGCTCGCGCCCGCGATCGCCGAGGCGCGCGACATCCTCCTGGAGCTGCGCGCCGCCCCGCTCCTCGGGCACCTCGAAGCGGCGATCGACGGGGATGCCACGCGCGCGGTGGAGTCCGGGGCGGTGCCGCTCCGAGACCGGGTCTCCACCTCCGGCCAGGGAACGGAAGGCATGAAGCCCGCTCGTTGATCGGTCGTCAGCTGCGCGTCACGGTGCACGCGGCCCGCGAAGCCGCCGGGACGCCGCCAAACCAGCGCCCTGGCGAGTTCGATTCACCGGCGCAGGGTGCGAGTAGGGCGCCGTCACGGACGACTGCTGGGGTAGATCGCCGTCGGCGGCCGGGTGCGCCCCAACGCCGGTGACGTGGGCCGCGATGCCCACTACCAGTAGCGCGCCGTCGCCATCGCGACCACGGCGACGACGATCAGCGCCAGCGCGACCCGCGCGAGCAGCTTCAGCCGAGCCTGGACGCTCGCCATCTCCTGCAGTACGGCCGCCGGGGGCGGGCCCGCGGCAGCGGCCCGTGAGGCGAGGTCGAGGAACTTCCGGGCGTTCGGCCGCGTCCCGAACAGCCCGATCAGGAACGCCGCGATCGCCGCCAGGGCGCCGATCGAGAGCGCGATGCCGAACCTGGATGAGGAGAAGGCTCCCAGCCCGTCGAAGCCGTTCGCGTCTCGCCAGTAGAGGAGCAGCCCGGCCACGACCGTGGTCCCGCCGAGCGAGAGGAGCCAGGAAACGAGCTTTCTCCGCCCGAGCAGCTCCATCATGAACGGGCCGGCCGCCGGGCCGATCGCTGCGGCGCTCGGCTGGATCAGGACGACGAACAGGAACACCGATCCGGCCCAGGCGACGCCCGCCGCGATGTGAAGCACCCGGAACACGAGCATGAAGATCGTCGCCGCGTCCATACCTCTCCCTCTTCGTGCGTTTCTTCGAAGCCCCCGCCCTGCGAAGTTCCCGCGCATGTTCCGCTGCCGGTGGGTCAGGGTCAAGGTCCAGGGATGCTGCGCGAGCCGTCTCCACGGGCGACGGCGACGCCGGCAGGCGCTGCGCTTCCGCCCTCCGCGCGTTGACGCTCCCGCGAGACCGGGTGTACCATTTCCGACTGAAAAGGTCGGAATTGCACGCGCGCACATCGCGCGGATACCGCGCACACGCCGGCGCAGCCGCGACCGGTCCGCGAACGGCCCGTTTACGGTCCGGCACCGCGAGGAGCAGAACCCTGAGCGTCCGAACGTTCCACGCCACCGGTGCCATCTCCTTCAGCACGAAGGGCGAATACGGCGTGCGAATGCTGGTCCAGCTGGCCCGCCGCTGGCGCCTGGATTCGCCCGTGCCGGTCTCGCTCGCCGAGGTCGCGATCGACGAGGCGCTCCCGCGCGCCTACCTGGAGCAGCTCGCGATCCCGCTCCGCGAGGCGGGCATCGTGGCCTCGACCCGCGGCGCCCGCGGGGGCTATGCGCTCGCGCGCGATCCCCGCGAGATCACCCTGGGCGAGGCGCTTCGCGCGCTGGAGGGGCCCCTCGCGCCGATGATCTGCGCGTCCGAGGACCCGAACCATGTGCTCTGCGACCGCCTCGGCGCCTGCTCCGTCAACTCTCTCTGGGTGAAGGTTCGCGACGCCATCAGCGGCGTCCTCGAGACCACCACCCTCGCCGACCTCATCCCGGCACCCCATCTCATCGAGCTCGGCATCCGCGAGCGAACCCCGGTTCCCGCCTGACAACGCCCGTGCACCGACCCGGCCACCAACCCAGGAGCCAGACCCGACCGTGAGCGACCAGTACCTCGAGATCCGCGACCTGCACGTTGCGCCCATCGCCGCCCCCGACACGGAGATCCTCCAGGGGATCGACCTCGTGATCGGGAAGGGCGAGGTCCACGCCATCATGGGCCCGAACGGGTCCGGCAAGACGACGCTCGCCTACGCCCTCATGGGTCATCCGGCATACAGGATCACGAAGGGTGAGGTGACCTGGAAGGACCGCAACATCCTGGCGCTCTCCGCCGACAAGCGGGCCCGCCTGGGCATGTTCCTCGCCTTCCAGAATCCCATCGCGGTCCCGGGGCTCTCGGTGGCCAGCTTCCTGCGCACCGCGCTCAACGCGAAACGGCAGGGCATCGACTCGAACCCGGACATCGACCCGACCGATCCGACGCGCGGCGGCATCGGCATGGGCGAGTTCCGCAAGCTCATGCGCGCGAAGATGGCGATCCTGAAGATGGACGAGGCGTTCGCCATGCGCTACGTCAACGAGGGCTTCTCGGGCGGCGAGAAGAAGCGCCTCGAGATGCTCCAGATGGCGGTCCTCGAGCCCGAGATGGCGGTCCTCGACGAGACCGACTCCGGCCTGGACATCGACGCGCTGCGGATCGTGGCCGAGGGCGTCAACGCGATGCTCAACCCGAATCTCGGCGTGCTGCTGATCACGCACTACCAGCGCCTGCTCAACTACATCAAGCCGGACCAGGTCCACGTCCTCGCCCGCGGCCGGATCATCAAGAGCGGCGGGAAGGACCTCGCCCTCCGGCTCGAGGAGGAGGGCTATGCGCCGGTCCTGCTCGAGGCCGGCTACGACGCCGACGAGACGGACGCCCCCGAGCTCGCCGAGCCGGCGGCGGCCCACTGACGCCATGACGGACCTCGCAACGAGCCCGGCAGCAGACCTCGCCCACGCCGCCGCGCCCGCGCCCGCGAGCGCCGACCCGCGCGGCCCGCTCGACGCGCGTGCGCTCGCGGCGGACTTCCCGATCCTGGCGCAGCGTCCGCACGGCAAGCGGCTCGTCTACCTGGACTCGGCCGCCACGAGCCAGAAGCCCACGGTCGTCATCGAGGCGATGGATGGCTACTACCGCGAGTACAACGCGAACGTGCACCGCGCGATCTACGAGATCGGGGAGAGGGCGACGCAGGAGTACGAGGCCGCCCGCGTCAAGGTCGCCCGCCTCATCAACGCGCCCGCCGCCCACGAGATCGTGTGGACCCGCAATGCGACGGAGGCCGTGAACCTGGTCGCCTACAGCTGGGGTCGGCGCAACATCGGTCCCGGCGACGCGATCGTGCTCACCGAGATGGAGCACCACGCGAACCTCGTCCCCTGGCAGATCCTGGCCCAGGAGGTGGACGGCGACCTGGAGTTCATCCCGATCACCGATGACGGCCTCCTTCGCCTCGACGTATTCGAGGTGCTCCTCCGGCTCCGCCCGAAGCTCGTCGCGTTCACCCACGTCTCGAACACGCTGGGAACGATCAACCCGGTCCGCGAGATGGTCGAGATGGCCCACGCGGCAGGCGCGCTCGTCCTCGTCGACGGCGCCCAGGCGGTGCCGCACCTGCCGGTCGACGTGCAGGCGCTGGGGGCCGACTTCTACGTCTTCTCCGGGCACAAGATGCTGGGCCCGACCGGGTCGGGCGTCCTTTGGGGCCGGCGCGAGCTCCTCGATGCGATGCCCCCGTTCATGGCGGGCGGCGACATGATCCGCGAGGTCAAGCTGCGCCGGTCCGAGTACAACGACGTCCCCTGGAAGTTCGAGGCCGGCACGCCCGACATCAGCGCGGCGATCGGCCTCGGCGTCGCGGCGGACTACCTGCGCGACCTGGGCATGGACCGGGTCCGTGAGCACGAGCGCGAGCTGGTGGCGTACGCCCTCGACCTGCTGCCCCGCGAGGTCCCGGGCATCGCCCTCTACGGGCCGTCGGCCGACCTGCGCGGCGGCGTGATCGCGTTCAACCTGCCCGCGATCCACCCGCACGACGTCGCCCAGATCCTGGATCGGTCCGGCGTCTGCGTCCGGGCCGGCCACCACTGCACGATGCCGCTCCACGAGCGCCTGGACCTCGCCGCGACGGCGCGCGCCAGCTTCTCCGTGTTCACCACCCGGGACGACATCGATGCCCTCGCGGCCGGCCTCCGGGAGGTCCAGCGGGTCTTCGGGGTCTAGCTCCGCTCGATCGAGACGCGGGCGCCCGGTGTTCGAGCATCGGCGCCGGCAGCTCGGGATCAGGCCGGGAGCGTCACTCCAAGCTCGTCGAGCGAGTCGAGCAGCTCCTGGGCGTCGCGGTAGACGCGGAAGGCACCCGCCTTGATCAGCTCGTCCTCGCCATACCCGCCGCTCAGGAGCCCAACGCTGAGCATCCCCGCGCGACGGGCGGCGAGAAGGTCCCAGACCGCGTCGCCCACGACGTAGCAGTCCTCGCGTCGCACGCCCATCCGCTCCTGGCACGCGAGGAAGAGGTCCGGCTCCGGCTTGGCACGCAGGACGTCACCGCGGTCGATGACGATGATCCCGGGCGGCACGCCGAGCACGTCGATGGAGGCATCGATCTCCGGGTGCACCCCGGAGGTGGCGATGCCGAACGGCACGCCACCCGCGTGGAGCCGTCGAAGCAGGTCGCGGGCACCGGTCAGCGGCCGGCGGACGGGAAGCAGCTGCAGGTAGAGCTCCCCGTGACGCCGCGTCAGCTGCTCCTGCTCCGCCACCGTGAGTGGCCGCCCGATCTCCCGCGCGACCGCCCGGGTGAAGAGTCCGCCGCTCATGCCGATCCGGCGGTGGATGCGCCAGCCGTCGATGACGAAGCCGCTTTCCTCGAATGCCTGCTGCCAGGCGACGACGTGGGCATACACGGTGTCGACCAGGGTGCCGTCGAGGTCGAAGATGAAGGCGCGCATCAGGCTGATTCTGCCATGCGCCCGGCGAGACGGACGCCGACTCGCACGCGCTGCGTCACCGCACGTTCCGCGCCGACCGCACGCCGGTCCGCACGCGCCGCGTCATCGCGAGACGCGCGCGGTGCCGCCCTTCATCACCCGCTCGACCTCGGCCAGGGTGACCATCGACGTATCCCCGGGCGTCGTCATGGCGAGCGCACCATGGGCCGCCCCGTATTCGACGGCGGCCTGGGGGCCCTTGCCGGCCAGGAGTCCGTAGACCAGGCCGGCTGCGAACGAGTCCCCGCCCCCGACGCGATCGAGGATCTCCAGGTCCAGGCGGTTCGGCGCCACGTGGAGCTGCCCGTCCGACCAGCAGACCGCACCCCAGTCGTTCCGGCTGGCCGTCCTCGCGTTGCGCAGCGTCGTCGCCACCACCGCGAGATTCGGGTAGTCCGCGACGACCGCCTCGATCATCCTCCCGAAGCTGGCGGGGTCGAGCGCGGACAGGTCGGCGTCCTGGTCCGGCACGGCGTAGCCGAGGGCCGCCGTGAAGTCCTCCTCGTTGCCGATCAGGACGTCCACCAGCCCGACCAGCTTCCGGTTGACCTCGTGCGCCCGCTCGGGGCCGCCGACACCGCTCCACAGCGATGCGCGGTAGTTGAGGTCGTACGACACGATGACCCCGTGGTGACGGGCGGCCTCCATCGCCTCCCGGGCGACCTCGGGCGTCGTCTCGGAGAGCGCCGCGAAGATTCCGCCCGTGTGGAACCACCGCGCGCCTTCGCCGCCGAAGATCGCGTCCCAGTCGATCGTGCCGGGCCGCAGCTGGGACGCGGCGGTGTTGCCGCGATCCGAGCACCCCAGGGCCGCGCGGACCCCGAATCCGCGCTCCGTGAAGTTGAGCCCGTTGCGAACGGCGCGCCCGACGCCGTCGTACGGCACCCAGGAAACGTGGGCGAGGTCCACGCCCCCCTGGAGCATCAGGTCCTCGACCAGCCGTCCGATCGGGTTGTCGGCGAGCGCCGTGACGATCGTGCTCCGGAGCCCAAAGCAGCGCCGGAGACCCCGTGCCACGTTGTACTCGCCGCCGCCCTCCCAGGCACGGAAGCCGCGCGCCGTCGAGATGCGCCCCTCGCCCGGGTCGAGGCGAAGCATCACCTCGCCGAGCGCCACGACGTCCCATCGCACCTGGTCCACCGGGCGGATCGCGCGCATCGACCATCTCCCTTGTTCTGCCGCCCTTGGCGACGCGTTCCCGAGCCGAGGCCCGCCGACGAGAGTGTCGCGCATCGACGCCCTCGGGCTGGCACGACGCGACCCTCGAACAACCTCGATGGTGCCCGATCGCGCCCGCTCGCATCTCGTCTCCGCGCGACCGATAGACTCCGGAGCATGCGAAACCCGGCCGGTCCGGACCGTTCACAACCCGCCGACGCCCGCGGCGCAACGGCGCCGGCCGACCGACGGCTCGCCCGCGGGTGCGCGCCAACGACTCGCGCGTACGCGCCATCGACAGGCAGACGCGCATGAAGGTGCTGTTCATCGGCGGGACGGGGCTGATCAGCAGCGCCTGCACGCGCCTGGCTGTCGAGCGGGGCGTGGACCTCTTCCTGCTGAACCGCGGCCGCGACCCGGACCTCGCTCGGGGCGCCACGACGCTCGTGGCCGACCTGCGCGACGAGGCCGCGGTCGCGCGGACGCTTGCCGGCCACCGGTTCGACACCGTCGTGGACTGGATGGCCTTCACGCCCGAGGACGTGGAGCGCGACCTCCGGCTGTTCGCCGGCGCAATCGACCAGTTCGTCTTCATCAGCTCGGCCAGCGCGTACCAGAAGCCGCTCGGCCATTGGCTGCTCCGCGAGGACTCGCCGCTCGCCAACCCGTACTGGGAGTACTCGCGCGGCAAGATCGCCTGCGAGGAGCGCCTGATGCGCGCGTTTCGCGAGGATGGCTTCCCGGTCACGATCGTCCGCCCGTCGCTCACGTATGGCGACACGCAGGTGCCGCTCGTCGTGAACAGCTGGGAGATGCCGTTCACGGCGATCGCGCGGATGCGGGCCGGCAAGCCGCTCATCGTCCCCGGCGATGGCACGTCGCTCTGGACGATCACCCACAACAGCGATTTCGCGACGGGTTTCGTGGGCCTGCTCGGTCGCCGCCAGGCGATCGGTCACGCCTTCAACATCATGTCGGACGAGGTCCTGACCTGGGACGAGATCTACCGGCAGACGGCGGCGGCAGCGGGCGTCGAGGCCCGGATCGTCCACATCGCGTCCGATTTCATCGCCGCGTGCCTCCCGGACATGACGGGCACGCTCATCGGCGACAAGTCGGTCAGCGCGGTCTTCGACACGTCGAAGATCAAGCGCTTCGTGCCCGACTTCCGCCCGACGACGCCATTCGCGGAGGGAATCCGGCGGACGGTGGCATGGTTCGACGCCGACCCCGCCCGGCAGCAGACGGACGTCGCGATGGATGCCGCCTGGGACCGCCTGATCGCCGCCTACGAAGAGGGCTTGGCCAACGCGGTCGTACGCGTCGCCGGAGGGGCCTGAATTCCCGACCCAATGGGTCGGGAATCGGGTCGAAATCGAGCGGCCGCGCTAGACTTCACGCCCCATGGACGACCTCTACCGCGACTACATCCTCGAGCACTACCGGCACCCCCACAACTTCGGGATCATCGAGGCCCCGGACGCGCGCTACGAGGGCGCCAACCCGCTCTGCGGCGACCGGATCACGATGATGCTCGGGATCCGCGACGGGATCGTCGCCGAGGTCGCGTTCACCGGCCGCGGCTGCGCAATCAGCCAGGCGTCGGCCAGCCTGCTCACCGACGAGATCAAGGGCAAGCCGGTCGACGAGGTCGCGAAGATCACGCCGGCAGATGTCCTGGACCTCCTGGGCATCGAGATCAGCCCGGCGCGGCTCAAATGCGCGCTGCTGAGCCTGGACACTGTCAGCCACGCGCTCGAGGAGCGCGGAGGCGCAGCCGCGGGCGCAGCAGCGGATCCGGGGGCCGGGGCGGTGCCAGGCCCCGTCGCATCGGCCGAGGCCTGACCCGCGAGATCGGGCGCCCATGACCACCTCCTACGCCGACCGGTTCCGCGAGGCGCGCGCAGCCGTCCGGGAGGTGACGCCACGCCAGGCCGATGCGCTTCGCCGCGACCCGGCCGTGCTGTTCATCGACGTCCGCGAGGCGGACGAGTGGGAGCGCGGGCACATCCCGGACGCGGTGCTCGTTCCGAAGAGCCACCTCGAGCAGGAGATCGAGACGCAGGCCCCGGACCGCACGCGGCCCGTCGTCCTCTACTGCGCCGGCGGCGTCCGCTCGGTGTTCGCGGCCCGGTCCCTCCAGGAGATGGGCTACGCCGATGTCGTGTCCATGTCCGGCGGGTTCACCGAATGGACCGCCCTGGGCCTCCCGGCCGTGCTGCCGACCGGCCTGACTGTCGAGCAACGCCGTCGCTACAGCCGCCATCTCCTCATGCCGGAGATCGGGCCGGAGGGGCAGGCGACCCTGCTCCGATCGAAGGTGTTGCTCGTCGGGGCGGGCGGGCTCGGTTCTCCGGCTGCCCTGTACCTCGCCGCCGCGGGAGTCGGCCGACTCGGGGTCGTCGACTTCGACGTCGTCGACGTCAGCAACCTCCAGCGC
>JADGQH010000053.1 GCA_017881985.1 Chloroflexota bacterium
ACGGCGGACAGCGCGGGACGGCTGCCCAGCCTCAGCGCGGTTGCCCATGACCTTGCCGACCTGGCATCGGGACAGGCCGCGGTCACGATCCTTGCCGTGATCGGTGTCGCCGTCCTGGCGGCACGCGCCCGCTGGGCGATCCTCATCGGGGTGCTCGCGCTCGGGCCGGGAATGGCCGCTTTCCTCCTCGTGCTGGCGGCGCGCCACACGTTCGTGGACCCGAGGTACCTGGTGCCGATCTCCGTGGCGATGATCTTCGCCGCGGCGGTCGGGCTGAGCGGCATCGTGGTCCCTGATCTCGTGCCGCTCCTCGGCCGCCGGCTGCGAGCCCTCGGCGAGCGGTCCGCGAGCGAGCGACCGACCGCCTACCTCGCCGCCGTGAGCGTGGCCGTCGCGGCGGTCGCGATCGCGTTCGCCCCGGCGATCGGCCCGCTCGACCGGTCGACCCGCGTGACGATCGCGTCGGCTCGCCACCTGGCTCGAACGGCCGACCGAGCTGTCCCACTGATCCGGACGGCGCTGGCGGGCGGGACGGCGAGTCGGCCCGCTTCCAGCGCATCGGCGGCTCCTGCCGGGACGCCACCGGACCTCGTCGTCGTCCCGGTTCCGATCCGACCACGCATCGCGGTGCAGCTCGATCGATCGCTCGACGACGTCGGATCCTTCCGGGACCCGGCGGCGTGGGCTGCGGGCGCCCCGAAGGCCGGGCAGCTGATCCTCATCGACGTCGACCCGTCGGCGCCGCCCGCGACGACCGCCGCGTTTCGCCTGTCCGGGCCGGCGACGGTCGCGGGCGTCCGGCTCGTGCCACTCCTCTCCGACCCGGCTGACGGCACCTGGCTCCTGCAGGTCGCCGCCCCGTGACCGCGCAGGCTCACCCGGATTCGCTCGACGCGGGGCGGACGGGCACGGAATCCGAGACGACTCGCCTCCCGTTCTCCCTGCCACCGTGGGCGGTGGTCCTTGTTCGCGTCGCCCTGATCCTGATCATCTTCGGTGAGCTCTACGTCACCGCGACGGTCCAGCTCCCCGGGCTCATGCACCCGACCGACCTCGGCACGGACACCTCGAACTACTACGCGGCGGGCCAGCGCCTGAACGCCGGTCACGACCTGTACGGACCGCTGCTCCCCACGGATCGGCCGGTGCCCGGGTACCCGAAGCTCTACCCGGCGCCCATCCTGTCGCCGCCGCTGAGCGCCGTCATGTGGCGCCCGCTCGCCGCGCTCGGCGACGTATCGATGACGATCTGGTGGGCGGTTGACCTCGCGCTCGTGGTCATCCTCGCGGTCTGGTTCGCCGTCGTGGGCCGCCGGTGGACGCTGGGCGGCCTGGCGGTGATCCTGGCGCTCGGCCTGCCGATCGCGTGGGTGCTCGCGATCCGCTATCGCTACCTGGGCTACCACTCGCCGATCTCGATCGCCGCGCTCTCCGGCAACCTGAACGGCTTCATCACCGGCCTGTGCGTCCTGGCCTGGTGGGCGTCGAGCCGGGGCCGCCCGTGGCTGGCCGGTGCGGCGGCGGGGTTCGCGGCGATGCTGAAGCTCGGTCCGTTCGCGCTCGTCTGGTGGCTCGTGGTGCGCCGGGACTGGCCCGCGGTGAAGGCATTCGCGGCGACCGTCGTCGTCCTCGGGATCGTCGGCCTCGTCGGGGCGGGCTTCGATGCCAACCTCGCGTTCGCTCGGCTGACGCTCAGCGCCGGGGTCAGCCCCTCGTCGCTCAGCGTGGCCTGGATCCTCCACACCCGGCTCGGCCTGGACCCGCACCTCGCAAACCTCGGGACGATGGTGGCGACGATCGTGGGCCTCGCGCTCGTCTACGCGACGCGCCGGCAGGCCCGCGTCTCGTTCCTGCTGACGATCCTCGTCGTGATCTACTGCTCGCCGGTGGTCCTCGTCGGCAACTTCGCGCTGCTGCTGGCCGCGGTGGCGCCGTGGGTGGTGCCGGACAAGATCGGCACGCCGGATCGCATCGGCGCGGTGGCGGGCCGCGAGCGCGCCCCCGCGCGAGACATGGCGACGCGACGGGGCACCGCGGCTGGCGATCCCTCGACCGCCGCGGTCGACCGCGGCACCAGAGCCTCGACGTGGAGCTGAAGCGCCTTGAGGAGGTGAAGCGCCTGGTCGGGTGGCGGAGCCTCGTTCGCTGGTTCCCGGCACCGATCCTGCTGATCGGATCCTGGATCCTGGCCAGCCACGCCCAGTCCGCGTTCGATGCCCGCATCTACTACGAGGGAGCCGACGCCTGGCTCCACGGCACGAACCCGTGGAACGTCGCCGTGTCCGGACTCCACTTCGCGGCGCCCCCCTGGGTGCTGCCGATCATCGCTCCCTCCACGCTGCTCAACGAGCCCCGGGCGGTTGGGATCTGGATCGCGCTCGACGCGGTCGCCGCGGCGTACATCGTCCGCCGGTCCGGGTTGGCCTGGGGGTGGATCCTCTTCCCGCCGCTCGTCCACGGCACGCTCAACGGGAATCCCGCGATCGCCAGCCTCGCGCTCCTGCTCGCGGGAGCCGGGCCGATCGGCGTGCTGCTGCGTCCCCAGGTCGGCTACGCGCTCGTCGGCGAGCGGCGCTGGCGCGCCCTGACCGTCACCGCGGTCCTGGCTATCGCCCTGCTCGCCTTCCTTCCCTGGCAGACGTTCCTCGCCGATTTGCCGACGATCACCGCGAGATATGTGACCGAATCGCACGGAGGCTCGACCGGCGGGACACCGCTCGCGTTCGGCGTGGGCATCATCTCGGTGCTCGCGCTGGCAACGATCGACCTTCGCGAAGCCGGTTGGCTCGCGACGATCGTGGCCGTGCCGATCAACGGCTGGTATGCGGGTGCCGCCGCCCTGCCGGTCATGAACCCGATCCTCGCGGTCGGGCTGAGCCTGCCGGTCGTGGGCCTGCCGACCGCG
This sequence comes from Chloroflexota bacterium, assembly GCA_017881985.1. GTDB lineage: Bacteria > Chloroflexota > Limnocylindria > Limnocylindrales > CSP1-4 > CTSoil-043. Next base: position 2,906 of record JADGQH010000053.1, read on the forward strand.
GCGATCGCCGCCTACGCGGCCCTGCGCCTCGTGATCCGCTGGGCGCCGCCCGGGGGACCCGCGCGCTTCCTTGCCCCACTCGTCGAGCGGTATCGACCGGACGACCTGCCCGACCGGCCCGCGTGGCCGTTCCACCGACCGGCGCCGGTCCCGCCCGGAGCGCCGGCGCCGACTGAGGCGCCCTCGCCGGCCGAGGCGCGGGTCAGCGCTCGCCGATGAGGCGCTCCACGAGGGCGCAGTAGCGCCTCGCCTCGCCGTCCCAGCCGAGCTCGCGCGCCCGCGCGGCGCTGGCGACGACACGCGCCGCGCGTTCCTCCGGGTCGTCCACGAGCCGCGCCACGACGCTCGCCAGGTCCGCGGCGTCGCCGGGCCGGTACGTCGCGATCGTGTCCGGCCCGAAATAGCGGGCTACGGTCGGGAGGGCGGACGCGACGGCCGGCTTCTGCATGGCGGCGTACTCGAAGAGCTTCGTCGACAGGCTGAAGTCCGTGAACTGCGTCTGTCGCGTTGGAGCCAGCCCCATGTCGGCCGCCGCGATCGCGCCAGGGACCAGCTCGAGCGCGATCCGGCCGTGGAACCGAACCCGATCCGCGACCCCGAGCTCCAGCGCCCGGGCGCGGAGGTTCGACTCGGCGTCGCCGCGGCCGTAGACCTCGAGGACCACGGGCAGCTCCGGCCGCGACGCGGCCAGCGCGGCCACGGCCTCGATCGCGACGTCGATCTCGTACGTGGGGGTGAGCGCGCCGGCGTAGACCAGGCGCAGCACGCCATCCGCCATGAACGCCCGCTCCTCGTGCGTGGCGGCATCGAAAAGCGCGACGTCGGGCGTGTTGAGGATCACGGTCACCTTCGCGGCCGGCGTTCCGAGCGTGACCAGCCGGTCGCCGAGCGCGTCGTTGACGGTCACGACCGCGTCGGCGGCGGCGATCGAGGCGCGCTCCTGGAGGCGCAGGAGGCCCTGTGCGAAGCGCGATGCGCGCCGCGGGAACCGGGCCCGGAAGAACTCGGGCATCGCCTCGTGGAGGTCGAGGAGGACCGGAACGCCGACCAGCCTGAGCGGCATCGCCGCGAACACGAGGAAGTCCGGGAGCGTGTCGACGTGGACGAGGGCGAACCGCTGCGCACGATGTGCCCGGGCCAGGGCGATCGTCGCGCGGAGAAGGAAGTCGAGGTACTCGCGTACGTAGACCCCGATGCCGGCACCCTGGTGCCGGCGAACGTCGAGGCGATGGATCGCAACGCCGTCGAGCTCGCCGACCGCCGGGTCGCCCGGCCTGCGCAGCGCAAACACGTCGACGGGGCGCCCGGCGCGGACGAGCGCCTCGGCCTCGCGCCGGACGCGCGAATCCTCCTCGTAGTAGGCGTGCGCGAGCACAGCCACGCCGCGCGTCCGACGGGCCGCGGCATGCCCGGACGCACGATTCACGGTGGCCGCAGCCAGGTCGGGGACGATGCACCTCCGGGAGGCGGTTGGACGCGGGCCCGCGACGGGCGAGGACGGGCACGCACGCCCTCGATTCATCGTAGCAACTCGCCGCGGACGCGGTGACCGGGGGCGAGCGGGAGACGAAGTTCACGAAGGCTGGGGTGATACCCTTTCCCGGCTCATGACCACCTCGGAGACGCACGCGTCGTTCAGCTCGTCCGCGGCCCGGCCCGGCCCGATCGCGCTCCTCCGCCAGGCGGTCGCCGACATCCGATCCCGGCGGCAGCTGATCGGCTACCTGGTGCGCGCGGACGCCAAGAAGAAGGGCTCCGACACCCTGCTCGGCAACATCTGGTGGGTGCTCGACCCGCTCCTCCAGATGCTCGTCTACGTCGTCCTCGTGTCGGTCATCCTGGAGAACTCGCAGCCCGACTATCCGCTCTTCATCTTTGCGGCGATCCTCCCCTGGAAATGGTTCGTAAGCTCGGTGGGCGACGCCATCGGCTCGATCACGACGCAGGACCGGCTGATCAAGCAGCTGAAGTTCCCCAAGATCGTCCTGCCGACGGCCACGACCGTGGCGGCGATCCTGCACTTCGTCTTCGGGTTGATCCCGCTGGGCTGCCTGCTCCTGTTGCTCTACCGCGATCGCATCTCGGGGAACCTCGTCTTCCTCCCCGTGATCGCCGCGGTCCAGTTTCTCTTCACGCTGGCCTTCGCGTACGTGGTCGCGGCCGTCAACGTCTTCTACCGGGACGTGGAGAACGTCAGCCGGCACGCCCTCCGCATGTGGTTCTACCTCTCCCCGGCCCTCTACGGGGCGTCGGCGATCGACCGCATCGCGAAGTCGCACCCGACCCTGATCGAGGTCTTCAAGCTCAACCCGTTCTACGTCCTCTTCACCTCGTACCGCAACGTGATCTACGGTTCGACCACGGGCGCTCCGACCGGGCCGGACTGGAGCGGGCTCCTGGTCCTCTCGGGCGTCTCGCTGGTCTTCCTCGCCCTCGCCACGATCCTCTTCAAGCGGGTCGAGCCGGCATTCGCGAAGGTGCTGTAGTGGCCAACGTGCTGCGCGGCCGCGCAGCCTACGCGATCGACGTGCGTGGGGTCGGGGTCAAGTACGACCTGCGGCTGACCCGGAAGAACACGCTCCGGACGTCGTTCACGCGGCTTGCCCATCGTCGACGCGGCGTGGACCGCACGTTCTGGGCGCTCCGGGACGTCTCGTTCCGCCTGGTCCACGGGGAGTCGCTGGGCGTCATCGGCCCCAACGGCGCCGGGAAGAGCACGCTCCTCCAGGTCCTCGCCGGGATCATCACGCCGTCCGAGGGGGCGATCGACGTCGTCGGCAACGTGTCCAGCCTGCTCACCCTGGGCGCCGGCTTCGACCAGGAGCTGACGGGTCGCGACAACATCTTTCTCGCCGGCGCGTTCCTCGGCATCCAGGGCGAGGAGATGGCGCGGCGGAGCGCGAGCATCGTCGAGTTCGCAGACATCGGCCAGTTCATCGACGCCCCGATCAAGACGTACTCCTCGGGGATGCGAGCGCGCCTCGGATTCGCGATCGCGACATCCGTCGACCCGGACGTCCTGCTCCTCGACGAGGTGCTCTCGACGGGCGACCAGGTCTTCCGGGCCAAGAGCAAGGCACGCGTCCTCGAGATCGCAGCCGCGGCCAAGGCCGTCGTGCTCGTGACCCACGACATGAACTGGGTCACCGAGTTCTGCAATCGCGCGATCCTCATCGAGCAGGGCCATGTCGTCGCCGAGGGCGACCCGGCGGAAGTCGTCGCGATTCACCAGGAGCGCTCGGAACGCTCCCGGGCCGAGAAGGCGGCCGAGATCGCCCGGATCCTCGCCGGGGCCTCGGCCTGAGGGGAATGGACCCCGCCGGGGCGCCCGGGTCGGTCCTGGCCGGCGCGACCGGCGGGACGTGGCCGCGCCGGATCCTGGTTGTCGCACGCTGGTATCCCGCGCACGACGATCCGGGCAGCGGGAGCTTCGTGAGCGACGAGGTCGCGGCCCTGCGGGCGGCCGGAATCGATGTCGTCGTCGCCTCGTGGGAGAACGCCGACCTCCGAGCCCGCGACGGCGAAGTGGAGGCAATCCGCCGGCCGGCGGTCGCGGCCTGGGCCCGAGCCGTCGCACAGGCCGACGCGGTGTCGGCGCCGCGCGCGTGGGGCGCCGGCGTCCCCGTGGCCCGAATCCCGGTCCTTCATCCCGGCGGGCGGCTGCCCGCCCGCGTGGCGATCGATGCGCACGCCGCGCTCCTCGCGCCGTTCGCGACCGCGCTCGCGGAACGATGGCCGTTCGACCTGGTCCACGCCCACGTGGGCATCCCCGACGGAGCCGCGGCCGCCCGGGTCGCCGCCGCGCTCGGTTTGCCGCTCCTGGTCACGGAGCATTCGTCGAGCGCCACGGAGCAGCTCGAGGAGGAGGATGCCCGGAGCGCGTACGTCGAGCTCCGTGGCGAGGGCCGGCGGGTTGTCGCGGTCAGCCGGGCGCTCGCCGCCAGGCTGGAGGAGTCGCTTGGGCTCGACAGCGGCGCGATCCCCGTCGTCCCGAACATCATCCGCTTCGATGGCTTCCCGCTCGGGGTGCCGGGGGATCGGGACTTCGACGAGCTCCTCTGGGTGGGGGCTCGCCGCGAGCACAAGGGCACCGACCTGCTGATCCGGGCGGTCGCGATCGCGCGCGAGCAGCGGCCCGGCCTGCACCTGCGCCTCGTGGGCCGCGCGCCGGACCAGGCCGGGGACAGGCCGTGGCGCGATCTCGCCGAGCAGGTCGGCCTCGGCAACGCGGTCGACTTCGAGCCGCCGACCGACCGGGCCGGGGTCGCGGCGGCGATGCGCCGCGCGGGGATCTTCGTCCATCCCAGCCCGTACGAGACCTTCGGCATGGTCGCGGCGGAGGCGCTCGCGAGCGGCCTCCCCGTGGCGGCGCGAAGGTCCGGCGGCGTCGAGGAGATCCTCACGGGCGAGGATGTGGGGGCCGAGCTCGCGGACGGCGACGATCCGGCCGCGCTCGCCGCTGCCATCCTGCGACTGCGATCCCGCCTCGGGGAGGTCGACCCGGCCGCCATCCGGTCGGCCGTCACGGGCCGGTTCCCGACGGCCGGGACGATCGCAGCGCTGCTGGGCCACGCGCGTGACGCGGCAGCCGAGCTCCCGACGAGCCGTGGCCGCAGCGCCGTCGGCACGACGACGGAGCCAACAACCGCCGGTCCGGTGCCAACAACCGCCGGTCCGGTGCCGGCAACCGCCGGTCCGGTGCCGGCAGCCGCCGGTCCCACGCCGGGGGCCCCGGAGACCCGCCCCGCCGACGTGCCACCGCCGTCGGTTCTCATCGTCGGCCTCCGGCGGCCGATCGCCGCGCGCCGAGTCGCGGCGCTCCCGCCGTCCCTGACGTCATCGCTCACAGTCGTCACGACGCCCGAGGCCGGGGAACGTGACGGCATGCTGCCGCCGGGCGTCCGCTGGATCGAGATCGACCCGGACGTCACGTATGCCAGCCGCCTCGCCGGGCTCGGCGGCCCGCTCGACGTGCGCCGCACGACGCTCCAGCGCCTGGTGGCCGCGTGCCTCCACCCGCGCCGGAGCGTGCTCCGTCGGCAGCTGCTCGACGAGCGACCGGCGTTGCGAGCCGCTGCCGAGCGCGACGGGATCCTGGGCGCCTGGCGTGCGCTCGCGAGCGGGCCCGGGACGGACGGCACCCTGATCGTCGCGCTAGGCGCAGAGGATGTCGTCGCCGCTGAAGACGCCCTCGCCGGGGGAGGCGTGCTGGCTCCGGGCGGGCTGCGCTGGCTCGCGGACGCATGGGACGCCGCCGGCCGACCGTAGCGCGGCACCTCGCCGGTCAGGCGTCCGGCGGCCGCACCGTCGGCACGTGCGCCGGTCGCCTCACCAGGGTCTGCCGGTGAGCCGCCCGTAGACCTCGAGGAGCGTGGCGGCCTGCCGCTCCCACGTCCAGCGTGCATGCGCGGCCGCGAGGACGCGCCGGCGGAGGTCCGCCGTCCCCTCCGTGGACCGGTCGAGGACGTTCCGGAGCGCGGCTGCGATCGCGCCCGGGTCGGTGGGATCGCACACCGCGCCGAGCGGGCCGTCCGGATCGTCGATCACGATCCGTCGCCGTGCGGGGAAGTCGGACGACACGACGGGAACGCCGGCCGCCAGGCACTCGAACAGCTTGTTGGGCGTGGAGATGCGCTCGTTCCTCGAGACGGGCTGGTTGACCATCGCCCCAACGTCGGCGGCCGCGATCCAGGCCACGAGCTCGGCCGGTGGCACGGGCGGCAGCACGTGGACCCGGCCGTCTGCGCGCGGCTCGCCCGCCAGCCGCTCGAGGGCCGGTCGCAGCGGGCCGTCGCCCATGAGGATCAGCGCGACCCCGCGCACTGACAGCACGGCGGTCGCGAGGACGTCGATGCCGCGACTCGGCAGGAACCCGCCGTGGTAGAGGACCACCCTGGTCCCCGGCGCAAGCCCGAGGAGCGCGTGGAACCGGCGATCCAGCTCCCCCGGCGGCGTCCACGCGGGCAGGCAGTTCATCACGACAGCCGGGAGCGGCCGGTCGAATCGCCCGGCGAGGATGGCCGCCAGCTCGTTGTTGACCGTGATGATCCCGTCGGCTCGGCGGGCCCAGCGCCGCTCCATGAGGCCGGCGAGCGAGCGCACGGGCGCCGGCATCCGCGCCAGGTTTCCCGACTCCGGGTAGAGATCCCGGGCGTCGTACAGGGCCCGGGCGCGAGCGCGACGTGCGAGCGAGAGCGCGATCGGGATCCCCTGGTACGCCATCCCGTGGTAGAGGTCGGCGCCCGGGTCGACGGCCTCGGCCTCTCGCACCTGGCGCCGCAGGGCGAGCCCGATCCCGGCGAGGCGCTCGACCTCGCCGCGGACCCGTCCCAAAGCCCCCTGCGGGTGCGATGCGCGAGCCGCCGGCGGTGCCCCGACGCGCAGGACGCGATACCCGTCTGGCGAATCCCCGGAGGCCGCGGAGTCGTCTTTCGCCGTGGCCTCCGACGCCGCGAAGTCATCCGTCGCCGCCGCGTCCGGGCTGCGACGGGCGAGGATGGTGACCCGATGGCCCCGACCCGCGAGCGTGGCGGCGATCCGGAGGCTTCGCGAATCGTGGTGCTCGGGCGTCGAGAGGACGAGGACGGCACGCTGCGGGACGATCGGCGACGGATGATCCGCGGCTTCCGAGCCGGTCATGCCGCTGGCCGTGCCGCCGGCCGTGGCGGCGGAACCTCCCCGGGCGGGATCACGGGACCGCTCCTGCGGTCGATGCTGCCAGGTCCGCGTACAGCTCGACCAACCGCGCCGACTCCGTCTCCCAGTTCCAGCGATCCCGGGCGGCGTCAAGGCAGCGTTCGCGCAGCGCCGCGCGCTCGTCCATCGGGCGCCCGAGCAGCTCGGCGATCGCTGCGGCGATCGACGCCGGGTCGGTGGGGTCGCAGAGCACGCCCAGCGGCCCGGCCGGGTCCTCCATCACGATTCGACGCAGCTCTGGGAGGTCGGAAGCGACGATCGGGACCCCTGCCGCGAGGGCCTCGAAGAGCTTGTTCGGGGTGGACAGGCGATGGTTCAGGGTCGAGTCCTGGATGGGCATCACGGCGACGTCCGCGTCCCGCACCCAGTCGATGAGGACGTCCGGCGACACCGCCGACAGGACGTGGACGCGGTCGGCCACCGGTGACGCGGCGGCGAGCGCCCGGAGCTCCGCGGCCTGGGAGCCGTAGCCGAGGAAGACGACGTGTGTCCCATCGAGGATCGGCAGCGCGGCCGCGGCGGCGAGCTCCTCCAGGCCCCGATGCTTCGAGAAGCCGCCGTGGTAGAGCGCAAGCGGAACGTCAGCCCCGATACCCAGCGCGGCTCGGAGCGGCCCCGGGGCTCGGAGCGGTCCGGGCGCGTCCGCGAGCAGCCCCGACGCCTCCGGGGTGGGTCCCGGGCGCGGCGGGCAGTTGTGGACCACGACGACCCGGCGTGGCAGGTAACGCTCGCCGAGCTCCCGCGCAAGCGCGTCGTTGACGGTGACGAGCGCGTCCGCCTCGCCCACCCAGGCGGCCTCCCGCTTGCGGAAGATGCTGCGCGCCCAGCCCGGCCGCGTGGCGTGGGAGCCCGACTCCAGGAAGATCTCGTGGCTGTCGTAGACGAGGGCGCCGCCCACCCGGGCGCGCGCGAGAACCGCTGCATGGAGCGCGTTGAGATCATGGCCGTGGAAGACGTCCGCGCCGGGGGCGGCCGTCGCAGCGGCCCGATCCCACTCCTCGGTCGAGGATCGCCAGCGAACGAGCCAGTCGATGCCGCTGCGGAGCCGCGCGGTGCCGGGCAGCGCCCGGGCCAGGACCATCACGAGCACGCCCACGACGACGAACGGAACCGCCACGAGCGCCGCGATTCCCGCAACGGCCAGCCTGGCCCACCCCAGCGGACCGGCCTTCAGCTGGTCGCGGGCCCACCAGCCGGCCAGGCGCCAGCCCCGCCACGGCGCCGCGGCAAGCCGGGCGCGCCGGCGCCACCGCAGAGGCACGGGGATTCGAATGATCTCGAAGCCGTCGCGCTGCTCCGTCTCGCTCCGCTGGTCGTTGAGGTCCGACGGGCGCGCCATGATCGTCACCTGGTGGCCCGCGCCGACCAGCGTGCCGGCCTCGCGCAGGACGCGCGCGTCCGTTCGACAGTCGTTGAGGACGAACATGACGACGCGGCTCACCGGGCTACCTCGGCGGCGGCGAGCGCCGCGACGATGGCTTCCGCGGCGCCCGACGGCGCGAGGTCGAGCGACGCGGCACGGGCCCGGGCGTCGGCCGCGGACCGGTTCGGCGGTGCCAGCCGGTCCAGCGCATCCCGCGCACGGTCCCCGTCGAGCCCAACGAGCACCATCCGGCCGCCCGATCCGCCGACCGCCTCGGACCACTCGGTCGTGGACCGCAGGACGAGGCACGGCGTGCCCAGCCAGGCCGCCTCGCGCTGGACCCCGCCCGAGTCCGTGAGGATCGCGGCGGCGTGGAGCTGCAGCGTCAGCGTCGTCCGGTAGCCCAGCGGCTCCACCACGTGGATGCCGGGCGGCAGGACGACGCCCGCGTCGTCGAGGGCGGCACGGGTCCCCGGATGGAGCGCGAGGATGACGGGCCTGTCCGGGCGAGCCGCGTTCGCGAGGATGCCGGGCCACGTGGCGAGCGCGCCCGGCGTCCGGTTCTCGGCGCGGTGGATGGTCGCGAACACGTACCCGCCCGGCGCAAGCGGGACGCCAAGGCGCGACCCGACGGCCGCCAGCGCATGCGGGTCCCGGACCTCCGCGACGGCGCGCGACGCGAGGTCCTGCATCAGGTCGCCGACCTCCACGACGCCGCTGGTGATCCCCTCGGCCGCGAGGTTCGCCACGGCCGTGGGGGTCGGCGCGAAGCACCACGTCGCGAGGTGGTCGGCGACGACCCGGTTGATCTCCTCGGGCATCCGTCGGTCGAAGCTGCGAAGGCCCGCTTCGACGTGCGCCACCGGGATCCCGAGCTTCGCGGCGACGAGCGCCCCGGCAAGCGTCGAGTTCGTGTCCCCGTACACGAGAACGGCGTCGGGCCGCTCGGCGACCAGGATCGGCTCGAGGGCTTCGAGCATCCGCCCGGTCTGATCGGCATGCCCCCCGCCGCCCACCCCGAGGCTGTGGTCGGGACGGGGCAAACCCAGCTCCGCGAAGAACGCGCCGGCCATCTGCTCGTCCCAGTGCTGGCCGGTGTCGACGAAGACCTCGGCGTGGCGGTCGCGCAGGGCCGGCCCGAGGGCCGCGGCCTTGATGAGCTGCGGGCGGGTTCCCACGACGCTGACGATGCGCATGGGCGTCGGAAGCCGGGGTCCCCGGCTAGCCGCCGGCGAGGGTGCGCGTCGAGGCCTGCACGCCCACGCCGACGTAGGCGACGTCCTCGGGAAGGGCCAGCGCGCGGAGGCTGTTGCGTCCGTCGTAGACGGCCCGCAGATCGGGGAACCAGGCGGCGTCGAGCGCCGCGAAGGCCCGGTCCGCGGTCTGCGTCACGATGGCCCGGAAGGGGCCGGGCTCGCCCCAGTGCCACGGCTCGGCACCGAGCGCGCGGATCTCCTCGTCGGCGAGCAGCGGGTCGAACGCGGAGACGCGCGCCCCGGCTGCCCGCAGCGCGTCAATCAGCGCGATCGCGCGGCTGTAGGCAAGCTCCTTCACGCCTTCGCGGTAGGTCATGCCGAGGACGAGAACGGGCGTCCCGGCCAGCCCGCCGACGAGCGGATCGAGGGTCGCGAGCGCCCGGTCGACCTGGCCGTCGTTGACCCGGCGCGCGGTCTCGACGACGGAGAGGCCGGGGGCGCGGGCGAGAAGCAGGTGCGGGTAGACCGGGATGCAGTGCCCCCCGACGCCGATGCCGGGCTGGTGGATGTGGCTGTACGGCTGGCTGTTTGCGGCTGCGATCACCTCCTGCACGTCGATCCCGTGCAGGTCGGCAGCGCGGGCGAACTCGTTCGCCAGCGCGATGTTCACGTCGCGATAGGTCGTGTCGGCGAGCTTGGAGAACTCGGCCGCCTCGGACGAGCTCATCGCGACGACCTCGGCGTCGAGCACGCTCGCGTAGAAGCGCGCCGCGCGGTCGGTCGATGCCGCGCCGATCCCGCCAACGAGCTTGGGGTAGACGGCGAGATTCTCGAGGACGGCGCCCGAGAAGAGCCGCTCGGGCGAGAAGGCCACGAAGAAGTCGCGATCGGCGACCAGCCCGGACGCGGCTTCGAGCGCCGGGGCGAAGCGCTGTCGCGTGTCGCCGAGCGGGAGCGTCGTCTCGAAGATCACGGTGCTCCCGGCGTGGACACCGGGCGCGATCGAGGCGACCGCCGCGTCCATGTACCGGTAGTCGGGCCGCTGCTCGGCGTCGAGCATCACCGGCACGATGAGCACGACCACGTCCGCCTCGCGCGCGGCCGCTGCCGCATCGAGGGTGGCGCGCAACAGGCCTTCGGCGTGAACGCGGCTCACCAGGTCCGCGAGGCCCGGCTCGTCGCCGACGTGCGAGCGGCCGGCGTTGATCGTCGCGACGACCTCGGGGTTGATGTCCACCGCGATGACCGACCAGCCGTGCGTCGCGAACTGGGCCGCGAGCGGCAGGCCCATCTTGCCGGCGCCGACCACCGCGACGATGCCCGCGGTCGCATCCTCGCCGGACCAGCAATGGACGATGTGTGCCTTCGCGTGGCGACACGGATTCGGCGTGACGTGGATCGACCCGCCGAGCATCGACGCGCCGACGGACGGGCGCCCGACGATCGTCATATGCCCAGCTTCCCGTCCGGCGGCAGGTCCACCGGGCGCCTCGTTGCGGCCGCGTCGAGGAGCGCGGTGGCCATCACCACGGCCCAGGCGCCATCCTCGCCGTCGACGTAGGGTCGCTCCCCCGTCCGGACGGCCCGCACGAACGCGTCCAGCTGGGCGGCGAGCGGCTCGTGCGTCTCGACCGGGATCTCGGCGACGTCACCGGCGAACGTCGGCGCGTAGCCGCCGAGCAGCTCGGGGTGCGCGAGGTCGGAGCGCGTGAAGGTCAGGCGCTGGGTCAGGTAGTCGAGCTCGAACATGCCCTCCTCGCCGACGACGACCAGCTGGCGCCGCTTGGCCGGGGTGAGCCAGTTCACGTCGAGCATCCCGGCGGCCCCGGACGGGAAGTGGAGCAGGCCGAAGAGCAGGTCCTCGTGGGAGGCGTGCTTGCGCTTGGCGAGCTCCGCGTAGACGCGGGTGGGGCGCTCGCCCGCGATCCAGCACAGCATGTCCACGTCATGGGTGGCGAGATCCACGGTCACCCCGACGTCGCGGACGCGGGCGGGAAACGGACCGGCGCGGCGGCTCGCGATCGAGTAGACCGTGGTCAGCCAGCGCGCGTGCAGGAGCCGCCCGAGCTCGAGGACCGCGGGGTTGTAGCGCTCCACGTGGCCGACCTGGACCGGGACGCCCGAGGCCTTCGCGGTGCGCACGATCCCGAGCGCCTCGGCGGGCGTCGCCGCCAGCGGCTTCTCGACGAGGATCGGGATGCCCCGCTCGATCGCCGCGAGCGCCAGCGCGACGTGGGCGGTCGTCGGCGCCGCGATCACGAGCGCGTCGATCTCCGCCTCCGCAGCCATGGCGATCGGGTCGCCCCAGCCCGCGGCGCCGGTCTGCCGGGTCGCTGCGCCGAGCATCTCGGGATCGGGGTCGCCCACCGCGACGAGCCGGCACTCCGGATGGGCGGCGATGACGCGGAGGTGGTTGCGACCCATCGAGCCCACACCGGCGAGGGCGACGCGAAGCGGCGCGGGCGTGCTCATCGGCGCCGGGCCGGCTTGGTCATCGTCTTCATCGCCCCGCACCGGGCGTGGCCACGGCGCGGATCGCGGCCACGATCGCCTCGAGATCCTCCTGGGACAGCCGCGGGTGGACCGGGACGGCGAGCACCTCGTCGGAGAGCCGGTCCGTGACCGGCAGCGGCAGGTCCGC
>JADGQH010000248.1 GCA_017881985.1 Chloroflexota bacterium
CCTTCCACGCGCGGGCGGACCTGCAGGGCGAGGGGCGGCCCGGCCCGAACGCGACGCCGGCGCAGACCGCGACCCCGACCGCGACCCCGACGCCGGCGCAGACCGCGACCCCGACGCCGACCTCGGCGCCGTCGGCGACGACGGCTCCGTGAGGCGTCTCCTCGGGATCGACCTCGGAACGCGACGGATCGGACTGGCGATCGCCGAGCCCGGCGCGCTCCGGGCGCGCCCGCTGGCCACGCTGGGCCGCGGCCGGTCGCTCGACGCCGACGCCGACGCGCTCGGTCGGGTGACGGCCGCGAACGGCATCGGAGAGCTGGTCGTGGGCCTGCCCCTGGACATGTCCGGGGGCGAGGGGCCGGCAGCGCTCGCCGCCCGGCAATGGGCGGTCGCGGTCGCGAACGCCACCGGCCTGCCCGTCACGCTGCGCGACGAGCGTCTTTCCAGCCACGTGGCGGAGGGTCGCGTCGGCCGGGCGAAGCGCGGGCCGTCGGGAGGTCCGCCCGGTCCTGCCCGTCGGGCGGCGAATCGGGCCCGGATCGATCGGGAGGCGGCAGGCGTGATCCTCGAGGACGAGCTCGCCGCCCGGGAGCTGGGGCTGCCAGGGGAGCGGATCCTGCCGGATCACGCTCGGGATGACCGCTCGGGCCGTGCGCGGGCGGAGTCGGGTACCCTTGGGGAGCCTCGGGATGACGCCGAAGGCGACGCACGCGGCCTGCCCCGATCTCCCGGGAGCAGGCCCGGTCTCGACGAGGAAGCCCGATGACGATCCGCGGCGGCGGCAGTCCGCGTGACGATCGCGCCGCGGCGCCCGAACGTCCCTCGATGGCGCACCGCCTGGGCGACGCGGCGGTGCGGTCCCGGCCCGGCCGCCCGGCAGGTGGGGCCCCGGTTCGCTCGGGCACGATGTCCGCCTCCGAGATGGTTGGCCGTGGAGCCCGCGGGCGGGGATCCGGCTCGCTCCGCTTCTTCCTGTTCCTGCTGCTCGCCGCCGGGCTCGTGCTGGCCCTCCTCGTGACCGTCGGGCGCCCGATCGTCCGTGGCGTCGTGGTCAGCCTGGCGGGCGAGAATCCGAGCGCGCTCGGCATCGGGTTCGTGGCCGACATGGTCCGCGAGGACCTTGGCAGCGCCCTGACGGACCCCGCGGGGCCCGCCACCGCGGACGTCCCCTTCGTCGTCGCGCCCGGCGACACGGCCGCGACGATCGCCACGCGGCTCGCGGCGGTCGGGGTGCTCCGTGATCCGCGTGCCTTCGTGCTGATCTCCCTGGAGCGGAACACGAGCACCAGCTACCAGGCCGGGGATTTCGTGGTGCGGCAGACGATGACGCCCGACCAGCTCGCCTCGGCGCTGCTCGCCCCGCCGGCGCCGGACCTGCACATCGTGCTCTCGATCCGGTCCGGGCTCCGCCTCGAACAGATCGCGGCGCTCATCCAGGCCAAGCCGGCCGACCATGGGATCGCCGCGCTCACGATGTCCGCATCGGCGTTCCTGGACCTCGTCCGCACGCCCCCCGCGTCGCTCCTCAAGGACTATCCCTGGGTGCAGATCCCGAAGGGCGGGACGCTCGAGGGCTACCTTGCCGCGGGCGACTACTCGATCCTTCCCGATGCGACGCCCGACCAGCTGGTCCGCATGATGCTGGACCGGTTTCTCTCCGAGGTGGGACCGGAGCGCATGAAGGTTGCCGCCGCCCGCGGGCTCACCTGGTTGCAGGTCCTGAGCATGGCCTCCATCGTGGAGGAGGAGGCCCGCCTCGACTCGGAACGCGCCAGGATCGCCGGCGTCCTCCAGAACCGCCTGAGTCCGCGCACCGAAGCCGCGGGCTTCCTCGGGTCGGACCCAACCGTGTTCTATGTCAACGACACGCTCCAGCTGGCAGCCCTGCCGATGCCGAAGTGGGTCGACTACGTGTTCTGGGCGCCGTTCCAGGGCGCGCTCCCGGCGAAGCTTCCGGCGGCCCTCGCCGCGTACAACACGTACACCTCGAAGGGCCTTCCGCCCGGGCCGATCTGCACGCCGACGGTTGCCTCCATCGATGCGGCCCTCACGCCGGACACACGCGGCGGCTACCTGTTCTTCCTGGCGAAGAAGGACGGCACCACGATCTTCTCGAAGACGTATGCGGAGCACCTGCTGGCGATCCAGAAGTACGGGGCGTAGCAGGCGCATGCATCTCCCGGTTGCTGCCGATTTCGCGGCGCCGCCCGGCGCCCGCCAGAGACGGGCCTGGGACGAGGCGGACCGGGCGGCTCGTCCTGCCAGGCTCGCGCGCCTCCGTGCTCGCCTCTCCGCGGACGGGATCGATGCGTACTTCGGCCTCGGACGCGAGGAGATCCGATACCTGACCGGGGTCGCCCTCGGCGATGGCGAGGAGAAGGTCGCCGGCCATTCCGGCCGGTTCCTCGTGTCCGCGGAGGCGGTCGTCGTGCTCGCCGACAGCCGCTACACGCTCCAGGCCCGCCGCGAGGCACCCGATTCGCGCATCGAGGCGGTGACCTACGACCTCGCCGCCCGGTGGGCCGAGCTCTGCGGCTCGATCGGCGCCCGCCGGGTGGCCGTTCCCGCCACCGAGATCAGCCACGCGCTCTGGGGGGAGCTGGCCGCGGCCGCGCCCCGCGTGGAGCTGGTGCCTGCCGGCCCCTGGGTCGCCGACGATCGCGCGGTCAAGGAGCCGGCCGAGGTCGAGCGGATCGCGGCCGCCTGCGCCGTCGCGGATCGCGCGCTCACGACGCTCCTGCCCGAGATCCGCCCCGGCGTGACCGAGGCATCGCTCGCGTGGCGGCTTGAGACGCTGATGCGGGAGGGTGGCGCCGAGGCGCTCGCGTTCGACGTCGCCGCGCTCGCGGGTCCCCAGGCGGCGCTGCCCCACGGATCGCCCGGCGAGCGGCGGGTTCGAACCGGCCAGGTGCTGCTCTTCGATTTCGGGGCGCAGGTCGCGGGCTATCGGAGCGACATGACGCGGACGCTCTTCGTGGGCGAGCCGCGGCCGCGCGACCTTGCGATCCACGAGATCGTGGCGCGCGCCCAGGCGGCCACGATCGCATACCTGGAGGCATCGCTGGCGGCCGGGACCGTCCCGAACGGGCGGGCCGCCGACGCGGCTGCGCGGGACGTCATCGCGGCGGCCGGCCACGGGCAGCACTTCGGGCATGGCACGGGGCACGGGATCGGCCTCGCGACGCACGAGGCGCCTTCGCTCTCGCGCGTGGCGTCGGAAGCGCCGCTGCCGAGCCCCACGGTCTTCTCCGTGGAGCCCGGCGTCTACCTCGACGGCCGGACGGGCGTCCGGATCGAAGACCTCGTCCACTTCGATGTGGCCGCGGGCCGGGTCGACCGTCTCACGCGCTTCCCGCGCGAGGTGCTGGTCGTCGGGTGATCGGGCCGGCCCTTCCAGTCGGCCGCGGGGTCCTTCCGGTCCGCTGTCACGCGCTTCCGGTGAGCCGTCCGCTCGGCCGATGCGCCGGCCCGGGGAGTGGGTCGGCCCGTCTGCTACGATCCATTGCACCATCACGATCAGCTGCGCCGGCGCGCGCCCATTCCCGCCGGCCCCGAGGGAGCCTTCCATGATCTCCACCGGCGAGCTGCACAAGGGCGTCGTCATCGAGCTCGACGGCGACCTCTGGCAGATTCTCGACTACCACCACATCAAGATGGGTCGGGGCTCGGCCCAGGTCCGGATCAAGCTCAAGAACGTGAAGAAGGGCTCGATCGTCGAGAAGTCCTTCCAGGCCGGCGAGCGGTGGCCGCGGGCACAGCTGGACCGGCGCCCGATCCAGTTCATGTACCGCGACGGCGACGCCTTCCACTTCATGGAGATGGAGACGTACGAGCAGTTCCACCTCAACGCGGACCAGCTCGAGGACGCCGTCAACTACATGAAGGACGGCATGACGCTCGACCGGATCAGCTACGACGGTGAGACGCTCGGCGTGGAGCTCCCGATCACGGTGGACCTCCTGGTCGTCGGGACCGATCCCGGCTTCGCCGGCGACACCGCGACGGGCGCCCGCAAGCCCGCCACGACCGAGTCCGGCCTGATCGTGCAGGTGCCGCTCTTCGTGACCGAGGGCGACACCATCCGCGTCGACACGCGCACCGGCGAGTACCAGACCCGCCTGTAGCTGCCTTCCCGCGCCCCCGCGACCCAGCCGGACGCCGGAGCCACGCGCGTGCCCGACGACGAGCCGCCGGACTGGGCGCTTCCCGCGTGGGACGCGATCGACCTCGGGACGCGTCCGCCCGACCGATCGCGACCCGGCCGCCCCGCCGGCACGTTCGGCCTGCGGATCCTGGGCGTCACCGAGGTCACCCACGCGGTCCGCGACGCGCTCCGCGAGGATCCGAGGCTCGCCGACCTGTGGGTCGAGGGCGAGGTGGGTCGTGTGACGGTCAGCTCGGCGGGCCACGCCTACTTCACCCTCCGCGACGAGAAGAGCCAGCTCGCCTGCGTCTTCTTCCGCGAGGACCGCCAGGCCAGCGCCTTCGAGCCGCAGTCGGGGATGCGGGTGATCGTGCACGGCCGGATCGACGTCTTCGACGCGCAGGGCGTCTACCAGTGCTATGTCGCCGCGATCCAGCCGGCGGGCTTCGGTGACCTGGCCCTTCGATTCGAGCAGACGAAGGCGCGCCTCGCGGCGGAGGGCCTGTTCGACGCGAAGCGCAAGCGGCCGCTCCCCGTGCGTCCGGCGACGATCGCCGTCGTGACCAGCCTGTCCGGCGCGGTGATCCACGACATCCGGCGCGTGCTGGCGCGGCGCTGGCCCCTTGTCCGCGTCGTCGTGAGCGCCTGCCGCGTCCAGGGGG
>JADGQH010000249.1 GCA_017881985.1 Chloroflexota bacterium
CGGCCAGGAGCCAGAGCTCGTTGGGCTCGTGTTGAAGGAAGACGACGGCGACGAGCGCGATGGACGTGTTCACGAATGCTGTCGCGAGCCCGACGCCGAGACCTCGCTGAAGCGCACCGAGCTCGATGCGCCGCTGGCTGAGCGACATGACGGTCGAGATCGCGATCGCACCCACCGCAACGACCGTTGCGGTGCCGGTGAACGCCGCGACCCACCAGACGAACAGGCTGTTGGGGGCCAGCGGCACGATCCCGCGGAAGACGAGGATCGCAAGGGAGCTGCTGAGCATGAAGTGGGCGAGGTTGAACGCGATCTTCAGCGGCGGCTGGCGGCGGTGGAGGACGAGCGAGACGCCGGCACCGGCGAACTGCGCCACGACCAGGTAGGCCGGGGCGAGGAAGTAGAAGCCGATGACGAGGGGGATCTCGCTCAGCGAGACCGTGACCGCCTGGTTCCGGATCATGAGGTGGACCACGGCCACCTCGGCCAGCGCGAAAGCGACCGCGAACAGGGGCCACGGGAAGGAGTCTTCCGGCTCATATGTCGGCAGCGGCGCGATGAACTGCACGAACACGACGATGGCGACCGCCGCGACGGCGGCCGTGAAGAGCCAGGCTCCCGTTCGACCCGTCAGCATCCCGAACATGGTCGCCATGGAGTCCGACGAGAGGCCGGACCGAGCACGCTGGTCTTTCGGCGCCATCGACGTCCTCATTGCAGCCGGGCCGCGCGTGCCCGCGACGCGCTCATTCGCTGCTCCAGCCCGCGGTCGACCAGGAAAGCCCGGACCATGATAGGCCGGACCACGAGAGGCCCGACCAGGAGAGGCCCGACCACGACAACCCGGACCAGGAGAGCCCCGACCAGGAGAGCCCCGACCAGGAGAGGCCGGACCACGACAATCCCGACCACGACAATCCGGACCACGACAGCCCGGACCAGGAGAGCCCGGACCAGGACCGGCCGGACCAGGACGAGCTGCAGAAGCAGCTGCCGGTCATCGCCGACTGGTTCCAGCGACCGTCCTGCCAGCTCGTCCCGGCAAGGCTCTGGCCGGCCCACGCCTGGCCGTCCCAGGGCGTGCCGAAGATGTCCTGCTCACCAGCGAGCGTCGCCCCCCCGGACTGGATCCGGTTGGTCCCGCGCGCCCCGTCGAGCGACCCCGTCCCGGTTCCCTGCGGCCACGTCTGGACGGCTCTCGGCACGTCCTCCTTCTGTGCTGCTTCGAGGTCGATCATGCCGGCACCCTGGGCGACCGGATCGGCCGCCGGAAGCCGGGTTGCCGTCGACGTGAGCAGCGCCTTCACCTGGTCCGGAGTCATCCGCGGGCGCTGGTCGAGCAGGAGCGCAACCGCCCCCGAGACGACCGCTGCCGCCTGGGACGTGCCGCTCCCGCGAAGGAGCCGGGAGCCGGTCGCCGACGGCGCCGAGAGATCCAGTGTGGAGCCCGGGTCGCGCAGGCTCGGGACCGAGACGCCCGGGGCGACGAGATCCGGGGTCCGGGTGGCATCGCCCGGGCTGGACCAGGTCGGGACGGTGTCGTCGGCCGTGGTGCCGGTGCCGTGGGTGTCCGCCGCCCCGACTGCGATCACATACGGGTCGATCGCGGGATCCGCGAGCCGGGCCCGCTGGTCGCCCGAATTCCCGGCCGCCGTGACGACCACGATCCCGTTTCGCCAGGCGACTTCAGCGGCATAGGCGAGCGGATCGATCGCCGGGTCCTGGATCGAGTCCGTCCCGAAGGACAGGTTGAGGACGCGGATGTTCAGGCCGTCGCTGGACCGGTGCTGGACGACCCAGTCGATCGCGGCGATCACCTGGGAGACGTCCGTCTCGCCGCCAGCGCTGGCCACCTTCACGCTCACGATGCGCGCGCCCGGGGCGATGCCCGCGAAGCTGCTGCTGCCCGGGACGCCGGAGCTCGAGACGGCGTCGTCACGGCCGGCGATGATGCCGGCCAGGTGCGTGCCGTGGCCGAAGGTGTCGAGGTACGGCGGTGCGCCGGCCTGGGCGTCGAAGGAGAGGTCGGGCCCGTTCACGATCTTGCCGGGCGCCGTGAGGCCATTGACCGGCACGACACCGGAGTCGATCAGCGCGACGTCGATCCCGGCGCCGTTCACGCCCTCTTCCCAGAGGTCGTGCGCGCCGATCGCGTTCGCGAGCGCCGCCATCGACCCCACTGCTCCGGAGCCGGTGGACCCGCTTCCGGAGCTTGCGAGTCGCACCGAGCCATCGTTCGTGACGCTCTGGATCCCAGGGGCGCCGGCCAGGGCTCCGACTGCGCTCCCGGGCAGTCGCGCGACGAACCCGTCGATCAGCCGGAGGCGCAGCCCCTCGCGTCCGCCCAGGCGCTCGACGGACCGGACGGCGTCCGCGTGCTGGCCCGGGTTCTCGCGGATGATCACGCCGACGGCGTCGCTGGCCCGGGCCGTGCCCGGTGCGGCGACCGCGGCAGCGAGGAGGGCGACGGCGACCAGCACGCCGACCGGCGCGTGAGAACGGTGGTACGCGGGGGCACCGCGTCCTGTCCGGCTCTGAGGCCTGGTGCGGTGTGGGACGGCCATTCGCGGGCTCCATTGCTCTCGACGGCCGGAGGCCGCATCGGGATCACCAGCCACGCTGGTCGTTCGTGCGGCGGATTGTCGTCCGTGCAACTATCAGCGTCCATCCCGAATACGCGGGGGAGGACCGGCCGGTTTGTCTGCAGCGGCCACGCGGGCGCGGTCAGGATTCGACACTCGGAGCGTCGGTCTTCCCACTCACGGGTCCGTACCTCTATCATTCCGCGGGCCGCCGCCGGCGGCATCGAACGGATCACGCGGCGCGCACGACGGGCAGGCTGCGAGAGGGTCGGGGGATCCCGGGAGGCCGCTCATGACCCAGCCACGAAGACATGACCGGGTGTCCGCGACCCCGGCGACGGACCCCGCCCCGACACCTGCCGTCACCCGCGTCCTCCTCGTCGACGACCACCGGGCGTTCTCCGAGGCGCTTGCGATCGCGGTCGGCTCCTTTCCGGACCTTGCCTGCGTCGGGACGCCGACCACGATCGCCGAGGCGCTGGCCGCGATCCCGGAGGCCCAACCGGATGTCATCCTCCTGGACATCTACCTGCCCGACGGGAACGGGATCGAGGCAATCGCGGGCATCCGGGCGCTGCAGCCGGGCGTCCGTATCCTCGTGATGACCGGCCACACGGACGTCGACGTGATGGCGCGCGCGGCGTCGGCAGGGGCGAGCGGCTTCCTCCCGAAGGAGAACTCGATCGCGGCAATCCTCGACGCCATCCGAGCCGCACGCGACGGCCAGATGCTGGTCGACGGGTCGACGCTCGCCGCGATCCTCGGCCAGGTGGGGCGAGCGCCCATGGGCCCCCGCGGCCGGGGCGCGGACACGACCCATCTCACGGTCCGCGAGCGGGACGTGCTCGACCTCATGGGCCAGGGCCTGGACCCGCATGCGATCGCTGCCCGGCTCACCATCAGCCTCCACACGTGCCGCGGGTACCAGAAGAGCATCCTCGCCAAGCTCGACGCGCACAGCCAGCTCGAGGCCGTCGTCGTGGCGGCTCGCCGGGGCCTGATCGCGCGCCTGGAGCGCTGACCCGCGCACTGGAGCGCTGACCCGCGCACTGAAGCGCTGACCCGCGCGGGAGCGCCGCCCGAAGGGGATCGCCCGGCCGCGCTGCCCCCCAGATACGGGGTCCGAAGCCCTTGTCTTCGGGCTGGTCGTCCGGGCTGCTCCGAGGCCTACTACAGATCGGGCATCGACGCCCGGTCTGAACACGTGCCCGGAGGCATCGCGCGCCGTGAGGCTCACCCGTGCCGCCGTGCGGCTCCTTGCCGTGCTGGTCGCCCTGGACCTGGTCGTCACCATCGTGGCGCTCGGCGTCTTGCAGGCCGATCCACTCCGCGCGGCCGCGGCCTCCGGCCTGGGCCATGCCAAGGTGGTTGTGATCGTCGGCCCGGTCGGGTCGGTGACCGACTATTACCGGGCTCTCGCCGCCGACGCCGTCACGGCCGCGCGCGGGCTCACCGACGACATCGTCTCGATCTACTCGCCCGGGGCCACCTGGCCGACAGTCCGCCGCGCGCTCCAGGGCGCCGCGATCGTCGTCTACCTCGGTCACGGCAACGGCTGGCCCAGCCCGTACAGCGACGCGCTCTATCGGCCGGCCCAGGACGGGCTGGGGCTCAACCCGGTCGCCGGCGTGGACGACATCGCGCACCAGTACTTCGGCGAGGAGGCGATCGCCCGTGAGGTTCACCTGGCGCCGGGCGCCGTCGTGCTGCTTCACCACCTCTGCTACGCATCCGGCGCAGGGGAACCGGGCATGCCCGATCCATCCCTGGGCGTCGCCCAGCAGCGTGTCGACAACTACGGGGCGGGCTGGCTCGCGGCCGGCGCCGCGGCGGTCATCGCCGAGGCCCACTCCGGGCCGGCCTACTACATCGATGCGCTCCTGCGGGGTCGCGTCGGCGCGGAGACGGCATGGCGACAATCCCCCACGTTCCATGACCATGTGATCGCCACACCGAGCGATCGGACGCGCGGGGCGGCCGTCCTGCTCGACCCGGATGCATCCGGTTCGGGCTACTACCGCTCCATCGTGGTCCAGCCCGACGCGAGCAGCCTTCTCGCGGCCGCGACGAGCGGCGGGCCGACCGATTCCGCGACGGCTTCCGACGCCGGGTCGCTGGTCGTCCGCGGGGCCGCAGCGCCCATCGCCGACCTCAAGGGCTCCGCCGTTGCCGGGGCCGTGGACAGCCTGGTGGTCACGTTCGACCGCCAC
>JADGQH010000250.1 GCA_017881985.1 Chloroflexota bacterium
GCCGTCGCGAATCACCCGGTGACGCGCCTCAGCGCGCCGGATGCGGACGCATGGCTTGACGGGGCGAGCGCGGAGGAGCTGCTCGTCGCCTATGCCGACAAGCGCGCGGGCCAGCGACTCGTGCCGATGGCGGGCCGGTTCGCCGAGTGGACCCGCCGCTACCCGGAGGGCGCCGAGTGGCACGGATGGACGGGCGTCGAGGCGGCGACCGTGCGCCGGCGCGCGGCACGGCTCGAGTCGGCGGCATGCGCCCTCGCGGGAGTCACGCCCACGGCGGTCCGCCGGCTCGCATGGACCGGTCGCGCGCTCGCGGCGGCCGAGCGAGCGCTCGCCGCCGAGCGTGCGCGCGCCGCCGCCCAGGCTCCCGGGTGAGCGCGCAGGCCAGCGCTCCGATCGGCTACTTCTGGGGCGACGACGGGTACGGCCTCGAGGCCGAGGCAACGGCGCTCGGCCGGGAGGTCGCGGCCGACGGGCCGCCGCTCACGCGATGGCGCGTGTCCGGGTCCACGACCCGCGTCGCGGAGATCTCGGAACGCGTCGCGACCGGCACGTTGTTCGGTGGCGGCGCGCTCGTGGTGGTCGAGGATCCGTCCCCCCTCCTGCGGGCTCGAGCCGACCGGGACGCCCTCATTGCGACGCTCGGAGCGGTCGCGCCCGGCAATGCGCTCGCCTTCCTGGAGCCGACCGACGGGTCGACCCATCGCGCGAAGAGCCTCGAGGAGCTTGCCGCGGCCGTCACCGCGATCGGCGGCCGGGTCCGGCAGCGCGTCGCCCCCAAGGAGGGTGCGATGGCGCGCTGGATCGGCGAGCGGGCCGCCGAACGGCGGATCGTGATCGAGCCCGCTGCCGCCGACCTGCTCGCACGCCGTGTCGGCGGCTTCGTCCGCGAGGGCGATGTCGACCGGCGGCGGCAGGGTCAGCTGGCGGTCGCCGAGCTGGAGAAGCTCGCGCTCTACCGGCTCGATGCCCCGATCCGGCGGGAGGACGTGGAGGCGCTCGTCGCGGATGCGATCCCGGGCTCGACGTGGGCGCTCCTCGACGCGGTCGGAGCGAGGCGCACCCGCGAGGCGGCCGACCTGCTCGACCGGGTCCTCGCCACGACCCCGGAGCCCGTGGTTCTTGCCGTCCTCCATCGACGCGTCCGCGACCTGATCGCCGTGCTCGACGAGCAGCTTCGCGGCGAGACCATCCAGGACGCCGCGCGGGCATTGAAGCTCAAGGAGTACCCGGCCCGGAAGCTCTGGGAGCAGGCACACGGCTGGCGCCCGGACGAGCTCGACACGGCGCTCGAGGGCCTGCTCGACCTCGATGCGACGCTCAAGGGCGAGGCGGCAGCGGACGGGCGACGCCGCCGTCTTGCATTCCTGCTCTGGATCGCGGAGCACGTCGCCCGCTGACCGACGCCGACCGACGGTCGCGCCCCCCGGTTCCCTGAGGTCCGCGCTGGCCCGACGTCAGCCCACACCCGGCGTCAGTCCGGGCGAGGTCAGTCGGCGCTCGACCAGGCGTGCTCCTGGAGGACCAGGTCGCTCTCGATCGCGAAGACGCAGCGTCCCCTGGCGAGGTCGAGCATCTCGATCAGCTCGGGGTCGATGTAGAGCTGATGGCAGTCCTCGCAGAGCCCGCCGGGGATCCCGAAGCAGAGCCGCTCCGTGCGATCGGGCAGCCGGAACGTCGCGTCGAAGCGCGTCGTCACGAGGCGACGCATGCACTCGGGACACCGGTCACGGAGGGTTCCCATTGACGTTCGAACCTCGGGCCTCTCGGCTGGCCGCGTCTGCGGCCGCCGTCCCGAGCATTCTCCGACACCACGCTCGCCGCGGGCATAGCCCGCAGGTACCGCCCCCCGGGGGTACATCGTCGGCACTCCCCGCGCCCCACGGGCGGGAAGCAGCGCGTCACTGGACCTGGATCACCGTCTTCGCGTCCGCCCAGAGCTTCTCGAGGGCGTAGTACTCGCGCTCCGGCGGCGCGAACACGTGGACGATGACGGCGCCGGCGTCGATCAGGACCCAGTGTGACGCGGGCTCTCCCTCGCGACCGACGATCGGGAGACCGGCATGCTTCAACCCCGCGATGACGGCATCGGCGATCGCGTCGAGCTGGCGCTCGGAGCCGCCGGAGCAGATCACGAGGTAGTCCGCGACGGTCGTGAACGGCGCGATCTCGAGGAGGACGATGTCGGCGGCCTTTTTGTCCTCGGCGAGCTCGACGACGAGGCGGGCAACGTCGAGCGGCGGGCTGTCGCTCGCCGGGGGAGGCGACGTCCGCGCCGGGAGTCCCGCGCGGCGCTCCCCGGGCGCGGCCTGCCGCGCCGGCGGGTCGACCTCGGTCGCTGCAGCGGGATCGGGCGTGGTCTCGGGGTCCTGGGGTTCGGTCGCCATGGGCTCCTCTAGGGTGTCGACGCCGCGTGCGCCGGGCTGGGTTGGTAGAGAGCGTACTCCCGGATTGCCGCCCCGACCGTATCGGGGACGAGGTAGCGGATCGACCGCCCGGCAGCGACTCGAGCCCGGATCAGCGTGCTGGAGATCGCGAGGCGCGGGCCTGCGAGGAAGACCGCCCGATCGCCCTGCCCAGGGAAGTGGGCGGCGAATCGAACCGCGGCGGCGGCGAGGTCCTCGGCGTCCTCGGCGCGCGGAACGACGGCCAGGCGAGCCAGCGCAAGGACGCGATCAGGGTCGCGCCACGTGTTGAGGCCGGCCAGCGCCTCCGCCGAGAGGATGAACCAGAGGTCTGGCTCCCGCCCGGCCGCGAGCTCGGCGTCCGCGATCGCCGCGAGCGTCTCGGCCGTGTACGTCGGGCCGCTCCGGTCGATCTCGAGGCGGCTCGCGGCGAACCCCGGGTTGTCGGCGATTGCCCGTTCGACGAGCGCGTAGCGGATCGCGCCGGACGTCACGCCGGTGCCGACCTTCTGCCACGGATCGCCCGCGGGAAGGAACAGGACCCGGGCCAGGTCGAGCGTCTCGCGGACCTCCTCGGCAAGGGCAAGGTGCCCGAGGTGCACCGGGTCGAAGGTCCCCCCGAGGATCCCGAGGCGTCCCGAGGGCGCAGTCACTCGGCGCCCGGCTCCCAGGCGTCCGGCCCCCATTCGAACTCGAGCGCGCCGATCCGGACGAGGTCGCCGGGCTGGATGCCGGCTTTCCGGAGCGCACCGTCGATCCCCAGGCGGGCGAGGGCGCGCTGGAAGCGCTCCGCGGACTCCTCGATGTCGAAGTTCGTCTGAGCGGCGATCCGCTCGATCCGCTTGCCGCGGACGCGGTGCGTGGCGCCCTCGAGCTCCATCGTGAACCCGTCGCCTGCGGCGTCGAGGCGATGAACGACCACGCCGAACGGCTCGGGCATGTCCCCCTGGTCGTCCGCGTCCGGAAGGAGGTCGCCGATGACGGCTCGCAGGCGATCGAGCCCTTCGCCGGAATCGGCGCTCACGGCGAGCACGTTCAGGCCATCCGCGCCGCGAGCCGCCTCGAACGCCGGCCACGCCTCGCGGGCAGCCTCGAGATCCATCTTGTTGAAGACCACCACGGCCGGCTTCTCGAGGAGCCGCGGGTCGTGGAGCCGGAGCTCCTCGCGGATCACGTCGTGATCCCAGGCGGGGTCGCGGGCGGCGCCATCCACCACGTGGACAAGGACACGCGTCCGCTCCACGTGGCGCAGGAAGGCGTGGCCGAGGCCGGCGCCCGAGGACGCGCCCTCGATCAGGCCCGGCACGTCCGCGACGGTCGGCCGCCGGTCCGCCGCGTCGCCGAGATCCATCACGCCGAGGTTCGGCTCGAGGGTGGTGAAGGGGTACGGCGCGATCTTCGGCCGGGCCGCCGTCAGCGCGCCGAGGAGCGTGGACTTCCCGGCGTTCGGCAGGCCGACGAGGCCAACCTCGGCGATCAGCCGAAGCTCGAGGCGCAGCCAGTGCTCCTCGCCAGGCTCGCCCTTGAGGGCGTGCTGGGGTGCGCGATGGGTCGGCGACGCGAAATGGACGTTGCCCAGGCCGCCCCGGCCGCCACGCGCGATGACGACCTCCTGTCCGGTCGCCACGAGGTCGGCCATGAGCGCCCCGCTCGCGTCGTCGAGGACGCCGGTGCCCGGCGGGACCGTGATCACGAGGTCGTCGCCCGACTTTCCGTGCCGCTTCGCGCCGAGGCCGCGGCCGCCCGTCTCCGCCCGGAAGTGATGCGTGAAGCGGAAGTCACGCAGGGTGGTGAGACCGGGGTCCACGCGGAGCACGATGGAACCGCCGCGGCCGCCGTCGCCGCCGTCCGGGCCGCCCTTCGGCACGTGGGCCTCGCGCCGAAACGTGGCGGCGCCGTCGCCCCCATCGCCGGCCCGGACCCAGATCGTTACGCGGTCAAGAAACATCGCGGCCGATTGTCGCACGCGCCGCGGCCGTGGCCGGCGGCGGGCGTCAGAAGTAGGCCAGCGGGTTGACGCGGTAGCCGCCGTCCCAGATGGGCCCGATCCAGACCTCGAAGTGGCAATGCGGACCCGTCGCGTCGCCGGTGGCTCCGATGCGCCCGATGAAGTCGCCGCGGCCCACCGACTGCCCAGCCGAGACCGCCACAGACGACATGTGGTTGTAGGTCGTGTAGAGCCCGCTCCCGTGCGAGATCCAGACCTGGTAGCCACCGCCGTTGTTGCGCCAGCCGGCGTACGTGACCACGCCGTCGGCAGCCGCGTGGATCGGCGATCCGTAGTCGGCGGCGATGTCGACCGCGGGGTGCCCATAGTTGAAGTACTGGCTGATGAAGCCGCCCGGGACGGGCCAGGCGAAACGACCGCCGCTGTAGTCGT
>JADGQH010000054.1 GCA_017881985.1 Chloroflexota bacterium
GCCGCCCCCACCCTCGACACGTCCCCCGCCTCCGACGCTGCCGGCATGCCCGCCAGGGTCCGCTGCTTCAGCGGCATCCAGCCGTCGGGCGCGCCCCACGTCGGTAACGACCTGGGCGCCATCCGCAACTACGTGGCGCTCCAGCATCGCTACGAGTCGATCTACTGCATCGTTGACTTCCACGCCCTCACGAGCACCCATGACCCGGACGTGCTCCGCGGGCGGACGCGCGAGATGGCGACGGCGCTCCTGGCGCTCGGCCTTGACCCGGAGACCTGCACCCTCTTCGTCCAGAGCCACCGGCCCGAGGTGACGGAGCTGATGTGGCTGTTCTCGACCGTGACGCCCGTCAGCTGGCTCGAGCGGACGCCGACGTACAAGGAGAAGCGGGAGAACCAGCCCGGGGACGTCAACAACGGCCTCCTCACGTACCCCGTCCTCCAGGCCGCCGACATCGTCCTCTACAAGGCGAGCGTGGTCCCGGTCGGGCGCGACCAGGCCGCCCACCTCGAGCTCTCGCGCGAGATCGTGCGGGCCTTCAACAACCGATACGGGCCGACGTTCCCGGAGCCGCAGGCCGTCTACACCGAGGCGCCCGTGGTCCTGGGAACGGACGGCGTGCGGAAGATGTCGAAGTCGATCGGGAACACCATCGAGATCTTCGCCTCGGCCGACGAGATCCGGCGCCAGGTGATGAGCATGGTCACCGACACGCAGCGGATCAAGCGCACGGACCCGGGCCGCCCGGAGGTCTGCAACGTCTGCCAGCTCCACCGCTTCTTCGGCGACGACTACGAGGAGATCTGGGACGGCGAGCGAACCGCCCGGACCGGCTGCGTCGACACCAAGAAGCTGCTCGTGGAACGGATCCTTCGCCACTACGCCCCCGCTCGGGAGCGGTACGCGGAGCTGATGGCGAGCCCGGCGGTCGTCGACGGTGTCCTCGAGGCCGGCGCGGCGCGCCTGCGCCCGATCGTCGACGCGACCATGGCCGAGGTCCGGGAGAAGATGGGCCTGCGCTGAGCGGGTCTCGCCGTGGCATCGTCGGCCGGGCACAGCCCGCTGCGCGCCGCCCGCTGACCTCGCGCGTGAAGTCGACACAGGGCCCGGCGACGCGCACGGCGTGGCGCGTACGATAGGCAGGCCGGCGGACCGCCCGACCGCCGTCGCCGCCCGCCCCCGCGGCCGGCCTGACGGGCCGCTGGGAGCCTCCGCGCCCCGATGTCCGAGCCGCAGCCGCCGACCCTGAGCGAACGCCAGCAGCGCTGGCTGACGGCGTTCCTCGTGCTCGGCTCGGCCGCGTTCGCGCTGGTCGTGCTCTCGTACCTGGCGACCTACTGGAACTTCTTCGCGGACGTCATCCTGACGTTCTTCCTGGCGTGGCTGCTCGCCTTCATCCTCTCGTCACCGGTTCGGCTCCTCCTGCGTGCCGTTCCGCGGCTTCCGCGCGTGGTGGCCGTGGTGGCCGTGTATGCCGTGCTGACGGTTGCGCTCCTGGCGCTCATCGTGGTCCTGGCCCAGGCGCTGTTCAGCTCGCTCCTGGAGTTCATCCGGAATGTCCCGAGCCTCCGCGAGCAGCTGCCGGCGATCCTCCAGCCCTGGGCGAACCGGCTGGCCGCGCTGGGCCTCGGCCAGGTGGACCTGGTCACGCAGGCGAACGCGTTCCTCGACGGGCTGGCCTCCGCGGCCCAGGGCCTCGTCGGGCCGCTGCAGGCAGCCGCCGTCGCCAGCATCGGGGTCGTCGGCAACGTGCTGATCCTCTTCTTCCTGTCGGTCTTCATGGTCATCGACAGCGAGGCGATCCTCTCCTTCATCCTCCGCCTGGTGCCGCCCCGATACGCCACGGAGGCGCGCCTTCTCGAGGACGCGATCGGCCGCTCGTTCGGCGGCTTCCTCCGCGGCCAGGCGATCATCGGGTTCCTGTATGCGCTCGTCGCGTTCGTCGTGAGCGTGGCATTCGGGCTGCCGTACATTCCCGTCGTCGCCGCCACGGCAGGCGTCCTCATGGCAATCCCGTTCTTCGGGCCGTTCGTGGCGTGGGTGCCGCCCGTGCTCGTGGCATTCGTCAGCGTCCCGGACGCGACCATGGGGACGCTCATCGGGATGGCGATCGGCTGGTTCGTGGTCATGAACCTGGTCCAGCCGCGGTTGATGGCGGAGGTGGTCGGGATCCCGCCGATCCTGGTCTTCGCCAGCGTCCTGATCGGCTCCAAGGTGGCGGGCGTGGCCGGGGCGATCTTCGGCCTGCCGATCGCGGCGGTCCTCAGCGCGGTCTTCATGTTCGGCCTGCAGCGCTCGATGACTGACCAGGGCAGCGTTGCCGTGCGCGCTGCGCGCCGGCTGGAGGCTCGCGAGGGCCGGCCCGTCCGAGTTCCGCGGGAGCCTGATCCCGCGGCGGACGCGTCGCCCGAGTGAGCCCGGCGATCCCCGCGCGAGGCGGTCGGCCGCGCATCCTCGTCACGAACGACGACGGGATCGAGTCGCGCGGCCTGCTCGCGCTGGCGCAGGCGATGGCGACGCTCGGCGAGGTCATCGTGATCGCCCCGGACACGAACCAGAGCGCCGTCGGCCATTCGCGGACCATGTGGCGGCCGCTTCGCGTCCGTGAGCGGACGCTTGCCGACGGCACAGCGGCGTGGTCGATCGACGGGTCCCCGTCCGACGCGGTCGGTCTCGTCTTCCTGGGCCTGCTGCCGGGCCCGATCGACCTGGTCGCGAGCGGCATCAACCACGGCGCCAACCTCGGCGACGACATCACCTACTCCGGGACCGTGAGCGCTGCCATGGAGGCCGTGCTCTCGGGATGCCCGGCGTTCGCGATCAGCCACGACGACTTCGCGCCAGACGACTTCTCGCTGGCCGCCGCGGCCGCCGTCGTCGTCGCGCGGGCGATCCTCGAGCGCGGCCTCGAGCCGGCCCAGCTCCTCAATGTGAACGTCCCGGCGATCCCGCTCGATCGGTGCGCCGGGATCGAGGTCACGCGACTCGGCAAGCGGATCTACCAGGACGAGCTCATCCGGCGCGCCGACCCGCGCGGTGTCCCCTACTACTGGGTCGGCGGACCGCCGCCCACCGGGCAGGCGATCCCCGGGACCGACGTCCACGCGGTCCTCCACGACCGGGTCTCGATCACGCCGATCCAGCTGGACCTGACGGCCGACCGCTTCCTCGAGCGGCTGCGGGGCTGGGAGCTGCGACTGCCGGACTGACGGACGCCGCCGGCGTGCGGGGCCGACGGAGCCCCTATCGCCGCCTGCGCCGGTCGGCCAGGATCTCCTTCACGGCATTCTGGGCGGGCGCGCCGGTCACGCCACCGCCCGGGTGCGCGCCGGGCCCGACCAGGTAGAGGCCCTCGACCGGCATCCGGTAGCGGGCGTAGCCCACCAGCGGGCGCCAGGCGAACCACGCGTCGAGGGCTGGCTCCTGGTGATAGGGGTGCCCCCCGGTGAGGCCATATTCGGACTCGAGGTCGAGCGGGGTGAGAACCTCGCGGGCCGTGATGCGTCCCGCGATCCCGGGAGCCACCGTTTCCAGCCGCGCCACGACCCGGTCCCCCAGCGCCTCGCGCGCGGCGGCATCCCAGCTTCCCTCGGCGAGCTGGTACGGGACGTACTGGGCGATCACGCTCATAACGTGGCCGCCGTCGGGCGCCAGCGACGGGTCGACAAGCGACGGGATCGTCGCTTCCAGCAGGAGCGCGTCGGAGATGCGGCCGTATTTCGAGGCGTCGAAGGCGCGCTCGATGTCGTCGATGCCCGTCGCACCCACGAGAATCCGGCCCCTGAGGCGGCGCGCCGCCTCCTCGCGCCCGCCGGCGGCCGGGAACTCCGGCAGGCCCGACAGGCCCAGGTTGACGCGCGCCACGCGGCCGGGCTGCCGGATGTTGCCGGCGCGCCAGCGCAGGTTCGGGCCGAGCTCCAGCGGCGGCAACAGCCCCAGCAGGGTCCGCTTCGGGTCGAGGCCGGACGCCACGATCGGCGACGCGATCTCGTCGCCCGAGGCGAGGACCACGCCCGTGACGCGGCCGTCGAGCGTGGCCACGCTGACCACCTCCGCCCCGGTCCGGATCTCCGCGCCGAAGGAGCGAGCGGCCGCGGCAAGCGCGTCGGCGAGCGCGCCGGGGCCGCCCTTCGCGAAGACGGTCTGGCCGGCCGCCCCACCGTCATTGCCGGCCGAATCCGCGAGCAACGCCGCGGTCGTGCCCATCGACCAGGCACCCAGCGCGGTGAACATGACGGCGCGCATCGCGACCGCAGCTCGCACGGGCTCGCTCTCGAACGATTCCGCGACGAAGTCCGCGATCGCCATCGGCAGGACACGCAGCAGCTGGCGGGCATCGTCCTTCGAGAGCTTCTTGAACGCGCGGCCGAGCAGCAGCCCGGTGATCGCGTCGCCAAGACCCGCGCCGCTCGTCGCGGGCGGCGTCGCGTCGTTGAGCGAGGCGATGAACGCGGCGAGCGCCCGGACGTGCCGGTCGAACCCGGCCCAGGCCGTCCCGTCGGCGGCGGACCATGTCCGAAGCTCGTCGGCCGTGCGCGCGGGATCGGCCCACAGCGTGACGGCACGGCCGTCCGGCTGGGGGGCGAAGGCCCGGACCTCGGGTGCGACCAGGGCCAGCCCGTGGCCGCGGAGGCCGAGCTCGCGGGCAACGGACGGCCGCAGCCGGCCCACCGTGTGGAACAGGCCCGGCACGCGCTTCCCGTCGGCAAGCCGACGCGTCTCCACCGTGCCGCCGACCGTGGGGCGCTTCTCGAGCACGAGCGTCCGGAGGCCGGCCTTCGCGAGGTAGGCACCGGCGACGAGGCCGTTGTGGCCGCCGCCGATCACGATCGCCTCGTACGGGGCGGAGGGCTGGCTGGACATTGGTCAGGCCACCTTCGTCCGGCGCGCCCGGATCAGCTCGAGCGCCGCGAGCCGCCCGTTCGCACCCATGATCCCGCCGCCGGGGTGCGTCGACGAGCCGCACATCCAGTAGTCGCGGATCGGCGTCCGGTAGCGTGCCCAGCCGGGGATGGGCCGGCTGAAGAAGAGCTGCTCCAGCGAGAGCTCGCCGTGGAAGATGTTGCCCTCGGTGAGGCCCCAGTCGCGCTCCATGTCGAGCGGCGAGACCACGTGCCGCTCGACGATCACATCCCGCAGGTTCGGCGCAAACTCGCTGACCAGGTCGACCACGGCATCTCCGAAGGCCTCCTTCTGGTTGTCCCAGTCCCCCGGGCCCTCGGCCAGGTTGTAGGGGGCGTACTGGACGAAGCAGCTCATGACGTGCCGGCCCGGCGGGGCGACGGACGGGTCCACGAGGCTGGGGAACACGATGTCGACGTACGGCCGGCGGCTGAAACGGCCGTACTTCGCCTCGTCGTACGCGCGCTCCATGTGCTCGAGCGATGGGCTGATGCTGACCGCGCCGCGGAGGTACTCGGTGCCGCCCGGGTTCGTCGTGAAGGTCGGCAGCGCATCGAGGGCGAGGTTGACCTTGCCGGAGCTTCCCCGGAACTTGAAGCGGCGCACCTGCGCCTCGAAGTCCCCGGGCAGGATCCCGGGCTCCAGGAACTGGAGGAACGTGCGCCGCACGTCCGCCGAGGAGACCACGACGTTCGCCGCGATCTCCTCGCCGCTCTCGAGGACGACGCCCGTGGCGCGGTCGCCCGACGGCGTGAGGGTGACGCGGCTGACACCCGCGTCGGTGCGGATCTCCGCCCCGTGCGAGCGGGCGGCGCTCGCGATCGCCGCGCTGATGGCGCCGGTGCCGCCCTTGTGGAGGCCCCAGGCGCGGAACGCGCCGTCGATCTCGCCCATGTAGTGGTGGAGCAGCACATAGGCGGTGCCCGGCGAGCGGACGCCGAGGAACGTCCCGATGATTCCCGACGCGGACATGGTGGCCTTGAGCGGCTCGGTCTCGAACCACTGGTCCAGGAAATCCGCCGCGCTCATCGTCATGAGGCCGATGAAGGCGGACTGCTGCCGTTCGGGGAGCCGCGCGAAGTCGCGACCCAGGCCCAGCACGCCCAGCCAGTCGCGCGGGTCGATGCTCGTCGGGTCGGGCGGCACCATCCCGAGGATCGGCTTGATGAAGCGCGCCATGTCGGCCATCAGCTGGCCGTATTCCTCGTACGCGTCGGCGTCGGTGGCCGACCAGCGCCGGATCTCGCGCATCGTCTGGGCGTGGTCGTCCGTGCGCCACAGGTAGTCGCCATGGAGCGGCGTGAACGTGCCGTCGAGCGGCAGGATCTCCAGGCCGTGCTTCGCCAGCTCCAGGTCGCGGATGATCTCCGGCCGGAGCAGGCTGACGACGTAGGAGAGCACGCTGAAGGTGTACCCGGGGACGATCTCGTCGCTCGTCGTCGCGCCTCCCAGGATGCGGCGCTTCTCGAGGACCAGCGTCTTCCAGCCCGCCCTCGCGAGGTAGGCGGCGGTCGTCAGGCCGTTGTGGCCGCCGCCGATGATCACGGCGTCGTAGCGCTCCGCCACGCGGGTCCCTCCCTGGCTCGGTGTCCGGATCTCCGTGCGCGTCGAGTCCACGGCCATCAGGCGCGCTTGCGCGGCGGATCGAAGAACGGGAGCTCCACGACGGTCGCGGCGACCGTGCCCCGGCGGGCCTCGACCGTCCACTCCATCGCGAGGCGCGTCCCGGTCTGCGCATGGGCCAGCCCGACCGAGGCGAGGCCCAGCATCTTCTTGAGGAGCGGGCTCCAGCCCGTGCTGGTCACTCGCCCGACCTGGCGGCCGGCGGCGAAAACCGGGACCGGCGCCCGGCTCACGGTGGGCGGCGCGTACGGGGCAAGGCCCTGCGCGGCGTAGAGCGCCTCGATCTCCGGCCAGTCGATGTCGATTCCCACGAGGCGTCGCGGCGGGCCGCCGGCCGCCATCTCCGCGACGAGCGCGCGTCGGCCGATGAAGTCTCCCGCGTCGAGGTCGACCAGGCGGCCGAGCCCGAGCTCGTAGGGCGAGTAGTTCTGGCTCGGGATGTGCGAGTGGACGGCGCTCGTGTAGTCGGCCTCGATCAGGATCAGGCCGGCCTCGAGGCGCACCACGTCGAGCGCGAGCATGCCGGCCGGACGGATGCGATACGGCTCGCCGGCGGCGACCAGCGCGTCCCAGGCGTCGACTGCGCGATCTGCCGGGATCCACAGCTCGTAGCCCAGGTCGCCCGTGTAGCCGGTCCGCGAGACGTCGATCGGGATGCCGGCGAGCGTCGCCCGGCGGCGCCGGAAGAAGCGGAGGTCGACGAACGACGTGCCGGTCGCCGCCTCCAGCACGTCCCGGCTGAGCGGGCCCTGGAGGGCGACTGCGGCAACGGATTCGCTGACGTCCCGGACCTCCACGTCCAGGTCGTGCGCGTTCATGCGAAGCCAGCGAATCTGCGGGTCGGCCGCGGTCCAGCGCACGACCTGCGCGCCGTCCTCGTCGTCGAGCCGGTGGATGGTGCCGTCGTCGAGCACCTTGCCGTGCTCGTCGCACCAGGGCGTGTAGAAGACACGGCCCGGGCTGAGCTTCGCGGCGTCGCGGACGATCAGCCGGTCCACCAGGCGAACCGCGTCGGGGCCGCGCAGCTCGTACTTGAAGAGCGGGCTCACGTCGATGAGCGCGGCCGCCTCGCGGATCGCGTTGTACTCGATGACGTGCGAGGCGTGATACGCGCTGGCCGCGAAGAAGCCGGACCACTCGCGCCACTGGAGATGCGCATTGAGGGGCGCGGTGCGCGGGTGGAAGGCCGTCCCAACCGTCACGTCAGATGCTCCTCCGCTTGGCGCCGATGCCGGGGCGCCGGCGTCGGGCCGGATCGCCGGGGCTTCGTCCGGGGATGTGCGGGCCATTGTGCCCGACGCGGGCCGGCCGACGCATGCACCGGCGCACACACCGCGGTCGGTCGTGCCTGCCCTCTACTGGTCGACGCGGGCGAACGCGGCCGTGTAGGCCCCGAGGGCGGTGCCGTCCATGCCCGTGCCCACCGCCTGCCACCCGACGTCGGCCGTCGGCGCGACGACAACCAGCCACGAGCCGTTGCCGATGTCGAGGAGCCGCGCGTCCCGGTCCCCGAAGCGCGCCGCGCCGGCGTCGGTGCCCGCCGGGATGCAATCCGGATGCCCGGCGCAGTAGCCCCCTTCGTGGACCACGAGCCGGGCGCCGCCCGGGCCCTTATAGGTGATCGACAGCTGGCCGCCGTTCGAGAGCCGGTAGGAGCCGCTCTCGACGAACCAGCCCTGGGGCAGCGTCGCGCAGTAGACGTCCCAGGCAACGCTCGCGGCGAGGGCCGCGTAGAAGTCGCGGTTCTCGGCCGTGCCGCTGCACGCGTCCGCGGAGCCGGGGCGGGCCGAGGCATCGGCCGACGGGAACGGCGTGCCGCTTCCCTGGGGCGACGGTGACCCGTCGGACCCGGCGCTCGGCGCAGCGGACGCCGTGTTGGTCCCGCTCGGCGAGGCGGCGGGCTCCGCCGACGCCTGCGACGGGGTCGGCGATCCACTCGCTGGAGGTTGCGACGTCTGGGTCGCGCCGCACGCCGCGACGAGCACGGCGACGCCCAGCATCGCGACGAGTCGGGTCGCGCGGCCGGGGCGCGGGCGGGTCATGGGCACGCCCGGAGCCTAGCGGCCGCCGGTGCCCGCGGTCAACTCGGGCGGTGCCCCGTGGAGCGCGCTCGGCCCCGCGAACGCCGCGGGCCTGGCGAAGATCGCAGGGTCGACCCCGAACGTCGCGCGGATCCGCTCCGGCGCGAGCACGCGCGCAGGCGGGCCATCCGCGACGACGCGCCCGCCGTCGAGGAGGACGAGGCGCGGGAAGAAGTGCGCGGCGAGCGCCAGGTCGTGGAGCACGGCCAGCACGGCGACGCCGTCGCGGCGGTTGAGGTCCGCGAGGAGCTCCATCACGGCGACCTGGTGGCGCAGGTCCAGGTGGACGGTCGGCTCGTCGAGGATCAGGAGTGGGGCAGCCTGGGCAACGGCGAGGGCGATGAGGACGAGCTGGCGCTCGCCGAGGCTCAGCTCGCGGGCATCGCGCCCTCGCAGCGGGCCGATCCCGACCCGCTCGATGGCCGCGTCCACGGCCGCGTGATCGGCCGGCCGGGGACCGCGGAACGGGTCCTCGTGCGGGAGCCGGCCGAGCGCCACGACCTCCTCGACGCGGGTCGCGAAGGGCAGCGCAGCCTGGCCCGGAACCGCGGCGAGGCGGCGGGCGATCGCCGCGCGGCCGAGGCTCGCGACCGGGTCGCCGCCGAGCGTGACCCGGCCCTCGCGCGGCACAACCAGCCCGGCGAGGACGCGCAGAAGCGTCGACTTGCCGGCCCCGTTCGGCCCGACCAGCGCCACGCGCTCGCCCGGCGCGACCGCGAGGTCGACGCCGCGGAGCACGAGCCGCTCGCGATACGCGACGGTGACCCCGCCGAGCTCGGCGATCGGCGGGGTCACAGCTCGTACGCCGATCGGGTGCCGCGCAGGAGCGCGAGGAAGAACGGGGCGCCGACGACGGCCGTCACGACGCCGACCGGGATCTCGCCGAGGAGGCGGGCGCCGAGGTCGGCGAGCACGAGGAGGATCGCGCCGAGGATCGCGGCGAGCGGCAGGACCCGCCGCGCGTCCGGTCCCACGACCAATCGGACCAGGTGCGGCGCCACGAGCCCGATGAAGCCGACCAGGCCGGCGACGGCGACCGCCGCGGCCGTGACGAGGCTCGCGAGCGCCAGCAGGACCGCCCGTTCGCGGCGGACGTCGACGCCGAGGTGGGCGGCCGCCTCCTCGCCGAGGAGCAGCCCGTTGAGCACCCGCGCCCGGGCGACGATCGCGAGCGAGCCGCCGGCGATCAGGGGCGCCGCGAACGCGAGCCGGAGCCAGCTCGCCCCCTCGAGCCCGCCGAGCAGGAACGCGAAGATCTGGCGCAGGTTCGAGCCGGCCAGGAACATGGTCATGGCAAGGCCCGCCGCGAGCAGCGAGCCCACCGCGTAGCCGGTCAGCAGGAGCCCGGTGAGGGGCGCGAACGGCCCCCCGCCGCGCCCCAGCCGGTAGACCACCGCCACGGACGCGAGCGCCCCCGCGAACGAGAGGAGATGGAGCAGGCCCAGGTCAAGGAAGACGGCGCGGAACGGGATCAGGACAGCGACGGCCGCGCCGAGGGCCGCGCCGGACGCGGTCCCCAGCACGTATGGGTCGGCCAGCGGATTGCGGAGCAGTCCCTGGAACGCGGCACCGGCCACCGCCAGGCCACCGCCGACCATGATCGCGGTCAGCACGCGGGGCAGGCGCAGCTCCAGGACGATCGTCTCGGCCGCCGGGGACCACGTTCGGTCGATCGGCAGACCGATCGACCGGAGCAGGATGCCCACCGTGTCTCCCGGGGCGACCGCGACCGATCCGACGGCGACGGCCGCGACGACCGCACACGCGAGCGCCCCGAGGCCGACGAGCGCGAGCACGGCCGCGCTCGGGGCACGGGCGGGCCGCCCGACGTGGGCGCGGGCCAGGGCGAGGCTGCGTGCGCCGATGCTCATCGTGCCGGACGTCCGGCAGGCCGCGGGGTCATCGCGCGATCGGCCTCCTCATGGCGCCGCGCTCGGGGCAGGCGCCGCCGGGAGCGTGAGCGTCGGGTCGATGGCACGCGCGAGGGCGCGCAGCGCCTCCACGATCCGCGGACCCGGTCGCGAGACGAGGGTGTCGTCGACCGCGCGGATCGCCCGGGTCTTCACGGCGGTCATGACCGACCATCCGGGGCGAGCCGCGACCTGGGCCGGCGTCGTCCCGTAGGCAGCGTCGCCGAGCAGGATCAGCTGCGGGTCCGCGACGACGAGCTTCTCGAGCGGGATGCTGAAGACCGTGGGGCTGCCGGTCGTGATCGGGTCGCCCCCGGCCTTCCGGATCAGGTCGTCCTGGACGATGCCGTCGGCGAACGTATAGACCTGCTTGGTCGCGTCGAGCTCGTAGAAGACGCGCGGCCGGGGTGCGCCGGCCGCGGCGATCGCGGCGACGACCGCATCAACCTGGGATTGGAGCGACGCCACGAGCGAGGCGCCGGCAGCCGCCGCGCCGGCCGCGGTGGCGACCAGCCCGATGTCACGAAAGACGCCGGCCACGTCCGCGGCGTAGACGACGACGACCGGGATGCCCAGCGAGCGGAGCTTCGCGATCGAATCGGGGCTGTTGAAGCTGTTCCCGCCGGCGATCACGAGGTCGGCCCCGAGCCCGACGATCTTCTCGATGTCAACTGCGCCCAGCTTGACGACCTGCGTGATCTGCTTCGCCGCGGGCGGGTAGTCGTCCGCGTCGGTCACGCCCTTGACCCGCGGCCCGGCGCCCACGGCGAACAGGATCTCCGTGGTGGCTGGCGTGAGCGAGACGATCCGGGTCGGACGCGCCGCGATCGTGACGACGGTCCCCTCGTCGTCCTTCAGGCTGAGCGGGTAGGCGTCCGCGGACGGGCTTGGCGACGGGGCGAGCGACGCGGGAAGCGGCGTCCCGGTTGCCGCGGCCGCGATGACGGCGGTCGGCGACGGGCCGACCGTCGCGGGCACGGCCGAGGCGGCGGCGCCACAGCCGGCAACGATGACGGCAATGAGCGCCGAAAGGATGAGGAAGCCGGCGGGCCGCCGGCGGGCACGGGTGGGGATCATCGGACCTCTCGCACGGGTTGCGATCGACGCGAACGCGTGGCTCCGGGCGCGGGGCCACGGGACGCACGCCAACGACGGGCGAGGATCAGCCGGTCGGGATCATGCCTGCCTGCCCCTTTCTCGCGAGGGTACGTGCGGCTCTGCCGCGGGGCCGGCGACCGGACTTCCGCCGTTGCTCGAACGGCGGTCACCGTAGCGGGACTGTGCCGGAATCACACCGGCTTCGCGACCACGCGGCGGGGTGGTGACGGGCAGCAGCGTAGCACGGGTGCGGCCGTCGGCGGGCGCCACGGACTGCTGTGTGGCGGCCGCCGCGGGCGCGGCCGCGAGCTCTGCGCCGGCGGGCCCCGACCGCCCGATAAGGGCGCGTGAATGGCGGGCGGGCAGACTGCCGTCACTCGCCTCCTCGCCGGCAGCCGCTCCGTCCGCCGCCCATTTGTTCCCGCCGGAGGAGGTCCATGTATGTCTCCCGGCCGATGGCTTCGTTCTTTCGCCGCCCTCGTCGGTGCGGCCGCGCTCGTGGCGGCGGCCGCGGGCCCCGCGCGCGCCGCGTACCAGGCGTCCGCCGACGCGAACACGACCGCGTTCTCGTTCAACTGCCTCGGCTTCAACGACGCGAACCCGGCGCGGATGCTCTCGGCCGCGCTCGGCGGGTATGCAAGGCTCGGGTACACCACGACCGCGTACAGCGGGACGGCGTTCTCCAAGACACAGGTGCTGTCGCGGACCCTCAACGATTGGGGGTTCTACGTCCACAGCCATGGCGACAACTACGCCTACTCGGGCTCGACGCGTGACTTCGGCTTCCGTGAGGACGCGGGGATCTGCAGCGGCGCCCGGATCATCTTCGCCCGCGACATCACGGCCGTGCGGCGCGGGCGCACGTCGAACCTCGTGATCATGTCGACCTGCCACCTCGGCGAGTCCGCCACGACCATGCCCGGCGCGTTCGCGATCACGAAGACGAAGGCCGGGTGGGGCGCCTGGGCCGGCCCGAGCTTCTACCTCGGCTATCTCGGCGAGGCGTGGGACAGCGACGAATACGCGTTCGAGTCACGGTTCTGGAGCGCGATCGGGCCGGGCTACGGCGTCGGCCAGGCATTCGACGTCGCCCGCCTCGGCTCGTTCAACGTCGGGTTCGCCGCCAACTGGTACGGCAGCTACGTGTGGACCGGGCGGGCCGGACCCCTGCCGTCCTGCACCAATTGTCTGTGAGGTGGTGACGATGCGCACGAGAATTCGCTCACTTGCACGGCGTCGCGCCGGCCGCCTCCTTGCGGCTGTCGTGGTCGCCGGCACGGCCATCGCGCTCGGGTTGCCGGGCGGGGCTTCGACGGGCGACGCGGCGGATCGCTTCGTCGCCGGCAGTCCCGTCACCGAGCGGACGCCGGTGACCCCGGACAAGGCCGCGGCTGCCCTCGCTCGAGCGGCCGAGGTCCGGTCGCGCCTCGGCCTGCCCGAACCGGCCGCGTCGCGGGTGGAACGGGTCGTGGACCGGTTCGACGGCAGCGCGTACGACGAGATCACCGAGAGCGATCGCACGGGCCGAACCCTCCAGCTCCATCGGTTCGACGCACGCGGGCGCCTCGTGGGCGCCGTCGCGTTCGGCTGGCAGGCCGCCGGCGGTCCGCCGATGCCGAGCGTCGCCGCTGCTCGTGCCCGGGGAAGTCGCCTTGCGACGGACCTGGGCCTCGACGCCGCCGGCACGCCCGAGGTCCGGCAGGGCCCCGACGACACCGGCTGGACGCTCACCTGGCCCAGGGTCGTGGACGGCGTGCCGGTCGTCGGCGACGGCGTCCGGCTCGATCTCTGGCCCGACGGCCGGATGCACGCGGTCGTCCGAACCGAGCGGCCCCTCGCCACGAGGCCGCAGTCGACGCTCGACGAGGCGACGGCGCGCGCACGGGCGACGACGACGCTCGGGACGATCTTCGGCAGTCGCTCGGGCCAGGTCGGCATCGCCACGCTCGGGCTCGGCTGGGTCGCTCCGAACAGCGCCTTCAATCCGACCGGGCCGGACGCTCCAGGCGCCACGTTGCGCCTCGCGTGGGTCGTCGAGGCTCGCACGTCGGGACCGCTGGCCGACGCGCTTCGCGCCGTCAAGCTCTACCTCGATGCGGGCACCGGAGCGCTCATCGGGGGCGACGTCCTGCGATGAGCAGCCTCCCGCCGGATGTGCTCTCTGCTCCTCGCCCGGCCGGCGGCCGGGCGAGGAGCAGAGGCATCGCGGCTCTCGTGCCGAGCGTCGCTCTATCGGTCGCGGTCACGCTCGCCGGGTGTGCACCCGCGGTACCCACCGCCCCGCCATCCATCGACGCGACCGCACGCCCGGCTGCCCTGGCGTCCGGCTCGGAGACGCCCGCCTCACCGACGCCAGGTCCGATCCCGACACCCGCGGTGGCCACGCCGGTTGCCCCGACCGTGGCGCCCACCGAGCCGGACCTTCTCCTGCTCGCCTTCGACGGCGAGACGGCCTCGCTCCGTCTCGTCCGGCTCTCGGGCGAGGTCATCCCGGTTCCTCTTCCCGACCCGTCCGTCGCCGCGGTGGCTCCCATCGCGGGCGGCCGGCTCGTGGCCATGCTTCGCGACGGTCGGGCCTTCGTGGCCCAGCGCGGGCCTGACGGGCTGGTGTCTCGCACCGAGTGGCGCGCCATTGCGCTCAGCGGACCCGGAGTGATGCCGGCGGGCGCGTTCGTCTGGTCGGCGACCGCGTCGCCCGACGGGACGCGAGTCGCGGCGATCGCGCGGCCCGCGGACAGGCAATCGCCGAGCGCTCTCATCGTCATCGACCTTGCCCGCGGACGGCGCGAGGTCAACCGGCTCGCGGACGAGACCGAGGGGGTCCCGCCGGCGTGGGTCGACGAGACACGCCTGGCCATCGTCCAGCGCGACCGGTTCGATCGCGTGTTCCTCGGCCTCGTCGCCGTCTCGGACGGGCGGGTCGTGGACCGGCTGCAGGTCCGTGCG
>JADGQH010000251.1 GCA_017881985.1 Chloroflexota bacterium
CGGGTGTTGGTCACAGGCGACGCCGTCGTGACCCTGATGCTCAACTCGTTGGCGGGTCTCCTGCTGCAGCGGCAGGGCCTGTCGGGGCCGCCGCGGTACACGAGCTGGAGCTGGCGGGCAGCCAGGGACTCCGTTGCGAAGCTCGCCCGGCTCGAGCCGAACGTGCTGGCCGGCGGCCACGGCATGCCGATGATGGGCGCCGAGACGGCGGATGCCGTGCGCGCGTTCGCCGATCGCTTCTCGGGTAGGTCGACGACGTAGCGGGTCTCGGTCCGGGTGGGCTTCCCGCGCTGGCCCACGCGGCGATGTTGTTCTGGCGCGCCCGGAGGGATTCGAACCCCCGACCGTCTGATCCGAAGTCAGATGCTCTATCCACTGAGCTACGGGCGCGGACCGACAGCGTAGCGCAGACCGAGGCGAGGCCGGGCGGCTTCGAGGCTGACTGGATGACCGACCACCGCCGCGGCGGCGAGCCACCAGCCACGAGCCTGCGGAATCACACGTGAAGTGCACATGCCGGCGTCGGCGAGGCGACACGAGGCGACGAGTCGGAGCTCAACGGCGGGTCGGTGGCGATCGGGATCGAGAAGAGCAGGGATGTCGCGTGCTCAGCATCGAGCCTGGAATGCGGCCGGACATGCGGGACGGACTGCGGCCGCCGCGCGTCAACCGGCCGAGGCCACGTCGAACTCGGCGGGGACGCGATGGGTGTGTACTT
Source organism: Chloroflexota bacterium (assembly GCA_017881985.1). GTDB lineage: Bacteria > Chloroflexota > Limnocylindria > Limnocylindrales > CSP1-4 > CTSoil-043. Next base: position 719 of record JADGQH010000251.1, read on the forward strand.
CACGTGCGATCCTGCGGGCTGGACCCGCCCTCGCCGAGCCGCTCGCCCCGCCCGGCGTACGATCCGCGCGTGACGAACCTCGAGACCGGGCGGCTTTCCGACAAGCACCCTCCATTCCGGTACTCGGCGCTCTCGCGCGTGTCGTTTTCGGACACCGACGCCCAGGGGGTCGTCTACTACGGGCGCTACCTGCCCTACTTCGACAACGCCCGGCTGGAGTATCACCGGCACCTCGGGCTCCAGGCGTACTGGCAGGGAGAGCGCGAGTTCGTCATGCGGTCGCTCGAGGTCACGTACGAGGCGCCGGCACGCTTCGACGAGCTGCTCGACGTGCACGTGCGGACCACCCGGATCGGCCACAGCAGCGTCACCGTCGAGGGTGCCGCGTACCTGGTCGACGACCACCGCCTGATGTGCAGGGCACGCATGACGCTCGTCATGATCGACGTGGTGACCCGCCGGCCGGTGCCGGTTCCGGAGGATTACCGACGCGCGATCGCCGCGTTCGAGGGCGACGGGGTGGCGATAGTGACGGCCTGACCAGGCTTGCCACTCGGCAGGCTTGCCACCCGGCCGCACGCCGCCCCGGCTCCGGTCGTGTGCACGGATTGAGCGCTCGGACCGTCGGCGATCGCGCCGCCCGCGATCCTGCATCACGAGACACGCCGCGCGACCGCCGGGCGGTTGACCTGGTCACGGGACGCACAATCGTGTCGTCCGGGAGGTCCTCGCCGGTCGCCGTGTCCAATCCGTGCACGCGCCTGGTCCGTGCCGGGTCCGCGTCGGGGTCGCGCCCAGCCCGTGCCGGGTCCGCACCGGTCGCAGCGCCGACGATTTGCACGCGCCTGGTGCGCGCCGGGTCCCGATGGTGACACGCTGAATCGTTGTCGGCGCGCTCGCAGCCGGGGCATGAGCACGGTATCCTGTAGGCCATTCCCCTCACCCCAGGAGCCCACATGAAAGTAGGCGTTCCGAGAGAAACCCTGCCCGGCGAGCGCCGCGTAGCGCTGGTGCCGGAGGCCCTCGCCAAGCTCAAGGCCGCGGGTCTCGAGATCCTCGTGGAGCGCGGCGCCGGGACCGCGGCCGCCTTCCCCGATACGGCGTACGAGGAGGCCGGGGCCACGATCGTCTCCGCCGACGACGTGTACGCCCAGGCCGACTGCGTCGTCAAGGTCCAGAAGCCGACCGAGGCGGAGGCCGCGAAGCTCCGCTCAGGCCAGGCGCTGGTCGGGCTGCTCACCCCGCTCATCGATCCCGGCCTCATGCAGCAGCTGGCCGACCGGGGCGTGACCGCCATCAGCCTCGACGCGATCCCCCGAACGCTGTCCCGTGCGCAGGCCATGGACGTCCTCTCGTCGCAGGCGAACATCGCCGGCTACAAGGCCGTGATCGTCGCGGCCGACTCGTTCGGACGCTACTTCCCGCTCCTGACCACGGCCGCCGGGACGGCGAAGCCCGCCAACGTGCTGATCCTCGGGATCGGCGTGGCCGGGCTCCAGGCCATCGGCACCGCGCGACGCCTCGGCGCCGTCGTCCAGGCGTACGACGTGCGTCCCGAAACGAAGGAGCAGGCCGAGTCGCTCGGCGCCAAGTTCGTGACCCTCAAGACCGCGATCGACGCGACCGGAACCGGCGGCTACGCCCGCGAGCTCACGGCGGAGGAGCGCGCTGCCCAGCAGGCCGAGCTCAACGCGGTCATCGGCGGCATGGACGTCGTGATCACGACGGCCCAGATCCCCGGCCGCAAGCCGCCCGTCCTGGTGACCGCCGACGCGGTCCTGGCGATGAAGCCCGGCTCGGTCATCGTGGACATGGCCGCCAGCGCGCTCGGCGGCAACTGCGAGCTCTCGAAGGCGGGCGAGACGATCGCGACGGAGAACGGGGTGACGATCATCTCCCCGGACAACCTGCCGGCGACCGTGCCCGTCAGCGCCAGCCAGTTCTACGCGCGCAACCTCCAGACGCTGCTGCTCCACCTCGTGAAGGATGGGCAGCTGGCGCTCGACCCGGCCGAGGAGATCACGGCCGGCGTCCTGATCACCCACGGCGGGAAGGTCGTCCAACCGGCGACCGCGAAGCTCCTCGCGCCCGCACCGGCCGCGGGAGGGCCCACCGCATGACCGACCTGCTCACGCAGATCACGATCTTCGTCCTGGCCATCCTCGTCGGCTTCGAGGTCATCTCGAAGGTTCCGGCGACGCTCCACACGCCGCTGATGTCGGGCGCGAACTCGATCCACGGCATCGTCCTGGTGGGCGGCATGATCATCGCGGCGGGAGCGGACAACCCGCTCAGCTACACGCTGGCGTTCGTCGCCATGGTCTTCGGGGCCGCGAACGTGGTGGGCGGCTACGTGGTCACCGACCGGATGCTCCTGATGTTCAAGAAGAAGCCGGCGGCCCCGAAGCCCGCTGCGCAGGCCTGACGGGGACCCCGATGGACATCGAAACCCTCGTCCGACTCGCCCAGCTCGCCGGTGCCGCCTGCTTCGTGCTCGGGCTCCACCTGATGAACTCACCGGCGACCGCCCGCAACGGCAACCTGCTGTCGGCCGGCGGCATGGTCGTGGCGGTCGGCGCCACGCTCCTCGACCTGGTCACCCGCCCCGGTGGCGTGAGCGTCGTCGGCTGGGTCGTCATCGTGGTTGGCTTCGCCATCGGCGGTGGCCTCGGCCTCTACACCGCGCGCACCGTGAAGATGACCGCGATGCCGCAGCTGGTGTCGCTCTTCAACGCGGTCGGCGGCGGCGCGGCCGCGCTCGTCGCCATCGACGACTTCGTGCGGATCGCCAGCGGCGGCCAGACGGCCAGCGTCTCCACGACGATCTTCACCGTGCTGGACGTCGTGATCGGCTCCGTGACGTTCACGGGATCGCTGATCGCCTCGGGCAAGCTCCAGGGCCTGATCAGCGGCAAGCCGATCATCTTCCCCGGCTCGCGCATCCTCACGATCGTCCTCGCGATCGTGGCGGTGGTCGCGACCGTGGTCCTCGTCCTCGCCGCCAACGGCAACCTGGCGATCGACGGAACCGCTTCGGTCCTGGTCCTCGCCCTGATCATCGCCTCGGCCTGCGTGTTCGGCGTCACGATGGTCCTGCCGATCGGCGGGGCCGACATGCCGGTCGTGATCTCGCTCCTCAACGCGTTCACCGGCACGGCGGTCGCAATGGCCGGGTTCGTGCTGGTCAACCCGGTCCTGATCATCTCGGGGGCGCTCGTCGGCGCTTCCGGCGGCATCCTCACGAAGCTCATGGCCGACGCGATGAACCGCTCGATCCTGAACATCATGATCGGCGGGTTCGGCGGCGGCGAGGGCACGGTCGGGTCGGCCGGCGGTGGCGCGACGCAGGTGCGCAGCGTCTCCGCCGACGATGCGGCGATCCAGATGGCGTACGCGTCGAGCGTCATCATCGTGCCGGGTTACGGACTCGCGGTGGCCCAGGCGCAGCATGCCTGCCGGGAGCTCGGGGAGCTGCTGGAGTCGAAGGGCGTGGACGTGAAGTACGCGATCCACCCGGTTGCGGGCCGGATGCCGGGGCACATGAACGTGCTCCTCGCGGAGGCGAACGTCCCGTATCCGCTCCTCAAGGAGATGGACGACATCAACCCGGAGTTCGACCGGTGCGACGTCGCGCTCGTCGTGGGCGCCAACGACGTCACGAACCCGGCCGCCCGACGGCCCGGCAGCCCCGTGTCGGGCATGCCGATCCTCAACGTGGACCACGCGAAGTCGATCGTGGTCATCAAGCGGTCCATGGGCCGCGGCTACGCCGGCATCGACAACGAGCTCTACGGAAACCCGAAGACAGGCATGCTCTTCGCCGACGCGAAGGACGGCCTTGGTCAGCTGGTGGCGGCCGTCAAGGCGCTCTGAGCCGGCTCGACATCGACGCTCCTCATCGGCCCCGGCGGAGACGCCGGGGCCGATGTGATTCCCTCGGGCCTCAGGCGAACCTGCCGAGCGGCCGGAGCAGCTCGACGATGAGC
>JADGQH010000055.1 GCA_017881985.1 Chloroflexota bacterium
CGGTTGGGCCTGCTCCTCGGCCTGGGCCAGGTCGTCGATGAGCCGACCCGCGAGGACCTCGATGAGCTGGATCTCCGGGTCGCCGACCAGGAAGCGCCGCGCCGGCCCGACGGCGACGGCCACCTTCATCGCGAGGCGGATGCTGGCGCCTGACGGCGTCACGATCTCGCCGACCCGGTCGAGGGCGCGATGCATGGCGAACCCGGCGGCAACGGCGCGGGCGCCGTCGTCGCCGTCGATCCAGCACGTGATCGCATCGCCGCTGAAGTAGATGACGTCACCACCGAAGCGGTCGAGCTCATCGATCACGGCGTGGAAGACGCGGTTGAGGTGGCCGGTCAGCTCCTCCGCCCCGCGCCGCCGCCCGTGCTCGCGCGCGAGCTCCTCGGTGAGCCGCGTGAACCCGGAGATGTCGGCGAAGATGGCGGCTCCGCGGACCCGGTCGGGAAGCTCCCGGCCCGCAGCGAGCGCCCGACGGCGGTCTCCGGGCAGGTATGCCTCCGGTCGCTCGTGAGCGGCCGCGGGGGTGGCCTCGATCGCAGGGACGGTGGACACGGGTGCGCCTATGCCCGGCCGATCATCACGAGCTGGGTCGCGCCGCGCACTCCGACCGCGCGAAGCCGCGCGCGCAGGACCTCGCCGCGTCCCTGGACGTCCGGGTGCCCCACGGCAAGCTCGATGTGCCGGTCGATCGCAGCCTCGAGCTCGCCGACCGTCTCCGGGTCGTGGGGATCCTCGTCCGGGTCGGCGAGATCGACAGCGCGCAGGTTCGCGAGGCCCAGGCGCCCGACGATGTCGACGATCTGCGCCCGCTCGTAGGTCTCCCGGTGCATCTCGCCGCGGATCCGGTTCACGCTCGCCCACCAGTGGTGCAGGAGGACGTGCGTCGCCTGGGCCTCGGACTGGCCGTCCCGGTACATCTCGTTGACGACGAGGTGGCCGCCCCGACGGACGACGCGCAGCATCTCCGCGAGCACGGGGTCCGGGTCCGCGAAGTGGTGGAGCGAGTTGGAGATGCAGACGGTGTCGAAGGAGCGATCCGGGAAGCCGAGGTGGTGGGCGTCCATCTGCTCGAACCGGATGCCGGGCGTCTCGCCGAACGTGGTCGTGAAGGCCGCCGCCCGCTCGCCGTTCGCGTCGATCCCGACGATCTCCGCGTGATCCCGAAGGCCCTCGAGCAGGAACCGGACGAAGCCGCCTGTCCCGGTGGCGACGTCGAGCACGCGTCCGCCGGAGATGTCGCCGAGGACTCGCTTGGGGTCAATCGGCACGGACGACCGCCCCGCGACTCACGGCAGGAACTCGTCGAGCGGCGTCGCGCCGCAGGCTGCGCCCAGGCAGGCAAGGCCGAAGACGTTCTCGATCGTCCGGAGCAGCCCGTAGTGGTCGTGGAACGTCGAGGAGGTGACGCCCGCCAGCCCCTGGCGGGCCACCATCGTGAAGACGCGGCCTCCCCCGTTCACGTTCGTGCCGCCCTCGTCGAACGAGACCACGAGCAGCGTGTGCGCCCACTCCGGTCCCGTCAGCACGCCGGGCAGGAAGGCCCGCAGGAACGCATCACCCTGCGCCGTCGAGCAGTCGTGCATGTCGTTGCACATGTTCGGGACCACGAAGGCGACGTTCACGCCCGGATCGAACCGCGCGAGCGGCTGGATGTTCGCGCACTGGCTGCTCCCCGACACGGAGGTGAAGCTCATCGCGGGGTTGTGCTTGCGTGCGTACGTCCCCGCGACGCCCGGGCCGTCCACGCCCCCGGTGTACGCCGCGGCCTGGTTGCAGCCCGGCGCCGGGTAGTCCTGGGCGTAGACCCGCCACGACCGGCCGGCGGCCGCCAGCTGGCTGGAAAGGCTCGGGCCCGTGAGGTCGTGGATCGCGTCGTCCGTGACGCCGTGCGTCGAGCCGGACCAGAAGGCCAGGTAGTTCGGCAGCGACGGATGGGTGACCGCGTAGAACGCATCCGCCCGCCCGTACGTCTGCGAGAGGCCGTAGAGGTACGGCATCGTGGCGGCCGTCACGGCAGATGCCTCCCGGTTCTCCATCCAGACGACGATGACGTGGGAGATCGCCGACGAGCCGGTGCCGGTGGGCGTGGCGGTGGGCGTGGGAGTCGGTCGGGCCGACGGGGCGGCCGTGGGTGTCGGTCGGGCCGATGGGGTGGGGGTCGCCCGGGCGGACGGTGCCGGCGTCGCGGACGGCCTCGTCGCCAGCGTGGGCGATGGGTGGACGGATGGCGTCGACGACGGCCTGGCACCGGGTGTGACGGATGGCCTCGACGACGGCGACGACGACGGACCGCTCGAGGGGCGGTCGATCGCCGGGCTTGCCGACGGGTAGGGCGCGCTCCCCGACGGGGCGTCGGTCGCCAGGGCGGCCGCACTCGCCGAGGCCGCCGAGCTCGCGGATGCAGAGACGCCGGTGGGGGCGGCCGGGCTCACCGGCGCGGGCGTCGCCTGGCACGCGGCGAGCATCGCCGCAACCCCGAGGGCCACGGCAACGTGTCGCGACTTCATCCGCCTGTCCGCCGTCCGGTCACGCCTCCGTCGCCTCCTGCCCTAGTCGGCCAAGCCGGCCCAGGCCACGTGCCAGACCCGCCAGAGGGCGGTGGGGTCGGAGAGGGGATCGCCGTGGACGAGGCTGAAGTCCGCAGGCCCGCCCTCGCGGATGACCCCGGCTTCCGGCTCGCCGAGGAGCTCGCCGCCGCGCCAGGTTGCGGCGCCGAGCGCCTCCCACGGTTCCAGCCCGGCCGCCACGAGGCACTCCACTTCCCAGGCCAGGTGGTTGGCCCGGGTCGACCCGCCGCCGAAGTCCGTGCCGGTGGCGATCGCCACACCCGCCGCGCGGGCAAGGCGGACGCTCTCCTCCGCCCGGGCCTGGCGCTCCAGGATCCGTGTTCGGCGCTCGGGAAGCGTGAAGCGCTCGATCGAGGTGGTCGTCGCGAAGCTCCGCCATGAGCGGAAGATCGCGAGCGTCGAGACGAGGGCGGTGCCGCGTGCGGCCATCTCCGCGACGACGGCGGCGTCCAGCTCCATGCCGTGCTCGATCGAGTCGACGCCGGCAGCGACGCCGACCCGCGCGCCCGCCAGGTCCCCGGAATGGGCCGTCACCTTGATGCCTCGCGCGTGCGCCGCAGCGATCACGGGCACCAGCTCGTCGGCGGACCAGGGGGCGACGCCCGGCTCCGGCCCGTCCAGGTAGAGCTTGAGCAGGTCGGCGCCGTCGTCGAGCTGGCCGATCGCGAGGCGCAGCAGCTCATCGGCATCGTTCGCTTCCACGCTCCTGGGGCCCGGCATCGTTCCGGCGCGATCCAGCCACGTCCCGGCTGCCCGGACGTGCGGGAAGCCCGGACGACCCCGCCACCGGTCGCGCACGCCAAGGCTGAGGGCGCGCAGCCGTCCGTCGACGGGGTCCTCCACGCGCGGCGCTCCGACGTCGCGTGCCCAGCGCACGCCGGCCGTGGTCATCAGGCGCGCGTTGCCCTCGGCGACGGCGAGGAGCCGTTCCGGTGGATCGTCGATGCGATCGATCCAGTGGGCGCCGCCGGGCAGGGTCAGGTGGCTGTGGCAGTCGACCATGCCCGGCACGAACGTCGAGCCGCTCGCGTCGACGACGTCGGCTCCGCCCGGAACCTGACCCTCGTCGTCGCGCGGACGGATCCATGCGATCACGCCGTCTGCAACGAGGATGCTCGTGCCCGGCTGCAGATGATCCGAGCGCCCGTCGGCGAGGGCACCGTCCCGGTAGAGGGTCGTCGTCATCGGTTGCTCCTCGTCGTCGAACGGGCTCGTCTATCCACCCGGCGCGAGGGCGCCAAGGCGCTCGGTGAGGCGCAGGTTCTCGCGGTAGTCGATGGGGACCTCCACGAGGCTCGGGCCGGGGTGAGCCAGGGCCCGCATCAGGGTCGGATAGAGGTCGGCTGCGGACGCCGGCCGGAACGCGGCAAGGCCGAAGGATTCGGCGTAGGCCACGAAGTCGGGGTTCGTGAACGCCACCCCGAACGGGTGCCCGAACTCGGTGCGCTGCTTCCAGTCGATCAGCCCGTAGCCGTCATCGCGCCAGACGACCACCGTGATGTTCGCGCCGATCCGGCGCGCCGTCTCCAGCTCCTGCGAGTTCATCAGGAAACCGCCGTCGCCGCAGAGGGCGACGACGCGCCGATCCGGGTGGACGAGCTTCGCGGCGATGGCGCCCGGCACCGAGATTCCCATTGCGGCGAAGCCGTTGGAGATGATCACCGTGTTCGGTTCGTAGGCCTGGTACAGCCGCGCCACCCAGATCTTGTGCGCCCCGACGTCGCTGACGACGATGTCGGCCGGCTCGAGCGCGCGGCGAAGGTCGGCGATCGCCTTCTGCGGGCGGATCGGCCAGCCGTCATCGTGCTCGTACGCGCCCAGCTCTGCGAGCATCGCCGTGCGCAGGTCCTGGTGGACGAGCGTCTCGCGGGCCGCGTGGCGCTGGCCCGCGTCACGGCCGCCGATGCCGTACGGGAGGACGGCCGCGAGCAATCGCCGCAACGTCCCGCCGATGTCGCCGATCAGCTCGACCTCGGGCTGGTAGGAGGCGTCGACCTCCGCCGGCTGCGTGTCGACGTGGACGATCCGCTTCCGCCGGTCCGGGTTCCAGCGAGAAGGTGCGTACTCCACGAGGTCGTATCCGATCGACACGACGACGTCGGCTCGGTCGAAGCCCGACAGGACGTGATCGCGAGCCTGCATCCCGACGGCCATCAACGAGAGGTGGCTGCGATCGTCCACGGCGCCCTTGCCCATGAACGTCACCGCGACCGGGACGTGGAGCCCTTTCGCGAATGCCCGCAGCTCCGCGGCGGCATGCCGCCGGATCACGCCGTTGCCGGCCAGCACGAGAGGCCGGCTCGACCCGGCGAGGAGCCGGGCCGCGTGGGCGATCGCCTCGTCGGTCGGCTCCGGGAAGTAGGCCTGCGAAGGCTCGATGGGTCGGAGGGCTGCGTCGACCTCCATCGCAGCGATGTTCTCGGGCAGCTCGACGTGGGTCGGGCCCGGCTTGGCAAGCTGCGCAACGCGAAACGCCTTGCGCATGATCTCCGGGATGGCGCCCGGCTGTCCGACGCGCTGGTTCCATTTCGTGACCGGCTCGAGCATCCGGACGATATCGACGAACTGGTGGGCTTCCTTGTGGATCTTGTCGGAACCGGCCTGCCCGGTCAGGGCGACCATCGGCGCCCTGTCGAGATGGGCGTCCGCGATCCCGGTGACCAGGTTGGTCGCGCCGGGACCGAGGGTCGACATCGCGACCGCCGCCCGGCCGGTCAGGCGCCCGTAGACGTCGGCCATGAACGCCGCGCCCTGCTCGTGTCGGGTCGTGATGTGGCGGACGGCGTCCTGGCGGCTCAGCGCGTCCAGGATGTCCATCGTCTCCTCCCCGGGCACGGAGAAGACGTACTCGCACTCCTCCGCTGCGAGGCACTCGACGAGGAGGGAAGCTGCGGTTCGGGCGGGCGCGGCAGCCATGTCGGCGCGAGTCTACCGTTCCCGCCCCCGGGCCGACCGGAGTGCGTCTGAGCCGGCCGGGGTGCGTCAGCCGCGGTGTCCGCCTGTGGAGGACGCCCGGCGCCGCGATCGCGGGGAGGCCGGCGATCACGCATGCTGTGGCCGCGGTTGAACGTTTTGCCGGCGCCAGTCGTCTGGTGAGCATGACCGGAATGGAGCGAGCTGCCGTGGTGAACATCGGGGGCCCGGACCGCGACCGTGCGGGCGGCGTGCGATCGAGGACCTTTGCCGAGCTGCTTGATCGGCGCGTGATCGACGGCGCCTATCACTATGCGACGCTGATGCTGGGTAACCGCCCGGACGCGGAGGACGCGACGCACGACGCCGCCCTGACCGCGTGGCGTCACCTCGGGGAGCTGCGCGATCCGGCGAAGTTCGAGGCATGGTTCGGGCGGATCGTGGTCAACGCGTGCCGCGACCGCCTCCGCTCGCGTCGCAGGATGCCCCTGCACGTTGCCCTGGACCCGGAGCTGTCCAGCCCCGATCCGAACAGCGGGTTCGCCCGGCGCGACGCCCTCGCGGGCGCAATCCGGTCGCTGAGCACAGACCACCGCGAGGTCGTCGTGCTGCGGTTCTTCGCGGACCTCACGGTTGACCAGATCGCCGCCCGCACCGGGGTCGGCGCCGGCACCGTCAAGTCCCGCCTCCACTACGCGCTGCGCGACCTTCGTGCGGCCGTCGACGCCGAAGACCAGGGGAGATCCAGGCCATGAAGAGCGACGAGTCCTTCGAGCGCGACGTGCGTGCCTCGCTCCTGGCTTCCACGGACGAGCACGCGCCGGACGACCTCGTGGCGCGGATCGGCGAGATCCCTGCCCGGCAGCCGTCTCCATCGGCCGGCAGGGGTGGGCTGCACCTCGCCGCGCGCGCTCTCGTGAACCTGGCCGCCGCGGCGGTCGTCGTGGTCGCCATCGCGGCGCTGATCGTGACGCGGAACGGGAACCTGCCACCGGGCGGGCAGCCGAGCGGATCGGGAAGCCTGCCCACGGCCAGCGCTGCGACCGCGACGCCGGCCGCCTCGGCGTCCCCCTCGGTCGCGTCGCCCGCGCCATCCGCGACGCCGATCGGTCCATCGGCCGTGCCCGCCTCGACCCTCGGGCTGAGCCCCGTCTCGGCGACGTTCGTGTCGGCCACGGACGGCTGGGTGCTGGGGAAGGGCACCTGCTCGAGCGGATCCTGCGCGGCGATCATGCGGACCGCCGACGCCGGGCGCACGTGGACACCGATCCCGGCACCCGCCGCATCCATCGTCCCCGGTGGGGGCCAGGGCGCGCCGGGAATCAGCCGGCTCCGCTTCGCCGACGCGCGCAACGGGTGGGCATACGGGCCCGACCTGTGGGCCACGCACGACGGCGGGGTCACGTGGAACCGCCTCACGATCTCCGGGCTGCCGGCGGATGCCGCGGTTGTTGCCCTCGAGGCCGGCAACGGGTCCGTCCACGCTGTTGCGTTCGACGGCCAGGGCTATCGCGTCGCGACGGGCCCGGTCGGCACGGACGACTTCCGCTTGTCTGCGCTCCGCGTCCCGGTCGGGGCCGGGCCGGTCCCGGCAGTGCAGCTGGTCCTGTCGGGGGCTGCGGGCTGGCTGCTCGAGAATGACCGGACGGTCGTCGGCGGTGCCCGCCTCGTCAACGGCACCTGGGTCGCCTGGCAGCCGCCGTGCCTGAACGTCGTCGGCCCGGCCTACCTCGCGGCGTCCAGCGCGACCGAGCTCGCGGCGGCCTGCGACGTGGGGCTCTGGAGCAGCCCGACTGGCAGCCACCTGTTCATCTCGCATGACGGTGGCGCCACGTTCGCCGAGGCGGCCACGGCCGTGCCGCTGACCATGAGCGGCCAGATCACCGCGGCGTCGCCATCCGTGATCGTGGTCGGCGGCACGGACGCGACCGGAGCCGTCCTTGTCGCGACCTTCGATGCCGGGAGGACATGGTCCGTGGTCGGGCGGCTCGGGACGGCCGATCCGGTCGACCTGGGGTTCACGACACCGACGCAGGGCGTCGTGGTCGCAACCTCCGGCGACGCGCCCGCGACGTTCTGGATGACCCGCGACGGGGGCCGCACGTGGAGCGCCGTCGGGGCTGCCGGGAGCTGATCGTCGATGCTGGAGGCGGGACCGACGGCCCGGGCTCGGCCGACGCCGGGCGCTGGCCGACGCCCGGGCGGCTCCGCCGTCGCCGGCCGCTCCCTCAGGCCACCATCACGAGGATTCGGTGGTGCCCGCGGGCTCCGTCGGGGGCGGGATCGGAGAGCTGGTCCGTCTGGACGTCCCCGCTGCTGTCCGTCGCGCGAACCTCCAGGTTGTGCGCGCCGGGCGTGGTGGTCCAGGCCAGCGTCCACTGGACCCAGGTTGCCGTCGAGATCGGCCGGCTGATCCGGGCCGCCTGCCAGGGTCCGTTGTCGATCCGGACCTCGACCCGCGTAACCCCGCGGTCCGGCGCCCAGGCGACGCCGGCGATGTCGACCACGCCCGATCGCACGGTGGCGCCATCGGTCGGCACGTCGATCCGCGATTGCGTCAGGATCGGCGCGTCCTTGGCCCAGCCGAGGGGCACCCAGTAGCCATCGACCGCCTCGCGGGTCGTCAGCTGGATCTCCGACAGCCACTTGGTCGCCGAGACGTAGCCGTACAGGCCCGGGACGATGAGGCGGGCCGGGAAGCCGTGGTTGGTCGGCAGCGGCTGGCGGTTCATGCCGACCGCGATCATCGGCTCCCGCTCGGGCGCCATCGCCCAGGCCGTCGGGAACCCCACCGTGAAGCCGTCGACCGACCGCCCGACGATCTGCGTCGCCCCCGGCTGGACGCCTGCACTCTCCAGGACGTCCTTGAGGCGCACGCCGGTCCAGAGGGCATTCCCCACGAGGTGGTCGCCGACCTTGTTGGAGACGCACGCGATCGTGACGTACTGCTCGTAGAGCGGCATCGCGAGCAGCTCGTCGTAGGTGAACGTCAGTGGATGCGCGATCATGCCGGTGACGTCCAGCTTCCAGGTGGCGGGGTCGACCCGCGGTGCCAGCAGGGCGGTGTCGATCTTGTAGAAGTCTCCGTTCGGGATCACGAGCGGTGTGATGCCCGGGACCGCCAGCGCCTGGTCGACGGCGAGCGGCGGCACCGCGAGGAGCGGCGCGGGGATCTTCGAGGAGCTCACGACCGCGTCGGCATGGTGCATGTCGATGAGCGACCGGCCGACGCCACCCGCGACGATGACGCCGCCGAGCGTTCCCGCGCTCGCGATCAGGAACCGGCGACGGGTCCACTCGGGGCTCCGGAAGGCCGCCTCGGGATCGTCGGTCCCGCCCCGGGCGGCGGCCGTGCTCGCGAGCCCGAGCAGGCCGAGCAGCGCGACGAGGCCGGCGATCACCGCGACGGCGGCATTGCCGACGGCGAGCGCCTGGGACGCGAGCGGATCCCGGAGCGCGGCCGCGCCCGCGAGGAGCCCGAACGCCGCGAACGCGACGACCCCGAGCCAGCGGCGTCGTGCCGCGAGGATGCCGGCGAGGGCGGCGACGATCACGGCTGCGACGACCACGAGGACGTTCAGCGCGAGCTTGTCGTTCGTGCCGAAGAGGTTGACGACGAGATCCTTGGCGCCTGGTGGTTGCAGGCTGATCACCAGCGACCCGATCGCCGCGACCAGCGAGGGCGCGCCCTGGGCAAGGCCCGCGACAAGCTCGGACGCCGCGATCGCGACGCCCGCCGCGAGGGCGCCTGCGACGGCGGCGGGCCAGACTCCGGCCAGCGACCGGCGAGAGCCGCTCACGCGGCCGGGAGCTCGAGCTGCGGCGCGCGGATCCCCCCTGTCTGCCATCGTCCCACCCTAGCGCGCGATTGTGACGGCCCGATGTCGGCGACCGGCATGTGCAATCTTCAGAGCAGCCCGTCCACCTGCATGATCCAGCGGTTCCGGGTCACGCACGATCCACCCACGTGGCCCGCCACTCGGGCGCTAGGAACGGCCTTGTCCAGTAGGCAGTCTCGCGGACGATCCGGCCGTCGCGGCACTCGAAGATGAAGACGACCTGGTACGTCTCGGTGCCATAGTCGAGCACCGCCTCCATGGTCACCAGGTCGCCCGACGAGACGGTGCGGTAGGGGGTGATGGTCGGGAGCGACGGGAACGCGCGGTAGATGCCCTGGCGGTTCTCCCTGCCCCGGATGATCTCGCCGGACTGCGGCCAGGAGAGGACGGAGTCGTCGACGAACACCTCGTTCATGACGTCGACGTCCTTCGCGTTGAGGCCCGCCACCAGGCGTTCAACGGCGCGCACGTTGTCGGCTTCGCCCATCGGGCGACCCCCCTTCCTGTCGAACGCCGGACGTCGCGGGTCCGGTCGCGGTCCCGCCGCGGCGCCCGCCGGCGAGCTCCGCTTCCGCGATCGTACGCCGGAGCCGCCCGAACGTCGTTCGTGGCGGTCGGCCGGGGTCGTCGGCGCATCCGACGTCGCTCGCCGGCATCGCCGGCCCGCGATACCCTGACGCCCGAACGGCCGGCGGATCCAGCCGGATCCGGGTCGCAGGGGGTTCGGCATGCGGAGCATCGACACGCTGGTGGTCGGCGGGGGTCAGGCCGGCCTCGCGTCCAGCTACCACCTCCGGCGACGCGGCGTCGATCACGTGGTGCTGGAGGCGGGCCGGATTGGCGAGAGCTGGCGCAGCCGGCGCTGGGACTCCTTCACGCTCGTGAGCCCGAACTGGATGATCGCCCTGCCGGACCTCCCGGCCGGGGTCGGCGGCAGCGGCGATCCCGACGGCTACCTGCCGCGAGCGGAGATCGTCGGGATGCTGGCGGCCTGGGCAGCCGCGCTCGCCGCACCGGTCTATGAGGGGGTGACGGTCACGTCGGTGACGCGTGACCCGGGCGGAAGCGGGTTCGTCGTCGAAACCACCGATGGGCCGTGGCGCGCCGGGCGCGTGATCGCGGCCACCGGGGTGTACCGGACGCCGACCCGGCCCCCGTTCGCGGCCGACCTGTCGGCATCGATCGCGCAGCTCGACGCGACAGCCTATCGAAACCCCGAGGCCCTGGCCCCGGGCTCGGTCCTGGTCGTCGGGAGCGGGCAGTCGGGCTGCCAGGTCGTCGAGGATCTCCTGCTCGCCGGTCGCGACGTGTACTTGAGCGTGGGGAGCGCCGGTCGCTTCATTCGCCGCTACCGGGGCAGGGACTGCTTCCGGTGGCTCGACGCGACCGGCTTCTTCGAACTCACCGAGGCCGATCTGGAGGACCCGCGCGGCCGCCGGGCGCCGAACGCGCACATCACCGGCGCCCGCGGTGGGCATACGATCAACCTGCACCGGTTCGCGCACGACGGGGTGCGCCTGCTCGGCCGGATCGAGGGCGCCGCAGGCGGGCGCCTTCGCGTCGCCCCCGACCTCCATGCCCGCCTGGCCGGGGCGGACGCGATCGCCGCGAAGTTCCGGCGGGCCGTCGACGAGCAGGTCGAACGCGCCGGATTGGCCGTCCCAGGCCCGGAGGACACGGACGACTACCCCGGTGACGACGGGTTTCGCGTGCCCCAGCTCGACGGGCTCGACCTGGGTGCGGCCGGGATCACGAGCGTGATCTGGGCCTGCGGCCTCGTGCCGGACTTCTCCTACCTCCGCCTGCAGGTCTTCGGCGGCGACGGCTGGCCGATCCACGACGGCGGCATCACCCGCGAATCGGGGCTCGGGTTCGTGGGTCTCCGCTTCCAGACCTCGCGGAGATCGGACCTGCTCTCCGGCGTGGTGGCGGACGCCGGGCGCGTCGTGGACCGGCTCCTCGACGCGCGTCGCGAGGTGCCGCGCTGAGCGGGGAGCCGGCCGGCGCCAGGGGCGACGCCCGGTTCGACGGCCCGCTCCCGGGCCGCGTCCTCGTCGTGGTCCCGGCCTTCAACGAGGCAGGGCAGATCGGGGCCGTCGTGCGCCGGGCGCTCGTCCACCTGCCCGTGCTCGTGGTCGACGACGGGTCGACGGACGCCACCGCGGCCGAGGGCGAGGAGGCGGGCGCCAGCGTCCTTATCCAGCGCCCGAACCAGGGCAAGGGCGCCGCGTTGCGCGCCGGGTTCCGCTGGGCGCTCGAACGCGGCTTCGACGCGGTTGTGACGCTCGACGGCGACGGCCAGCACGATCCCGCCTCGATCCCCGCCTTCCTGACGGCGCGGACCGTCGCCGGCGATGCGCTGGTCATCGGCTGCCGTGACTTCCGGCGGATGCCGGTGTCGCGCAGGCTGGCCAACTCCGTCGGCGGCCGTGCGTTCTCGTGGGCCGTCGGCCGCGACATCCCCGACAACCAGTCGGGGTATCGACTGATCGACCGGCGGCTGATGGTCGCCCTGCTGGCCAGCCGGGAGACCGGCTTCGCGTTCGAGGTCGAGATGATCACCACCTGCATCCGCGGCGGCTGGCCGATGGCGTGGGTGCCGATCGGCACGATCTACGGGGCCGAGTCCAGCCACATTCGGCCCCTGCCGCACCTGGTGAGCTTCGTTCGTGTCGTTCGGGAGGCACGACGAACGGTTCGGCTGCCGCTCCCGTAGCCGGAGTCGGTCGGCGTCGGGCGCCCGGCGTGGGCGGGAGTGGCTCCCAGCCTGGGTCGGCGGCCGTTGCACGGACGGCGGCATGGGCGGCATCCGGGCCGAGCGGCTCAGCGCTGCGACCGGCGCGGGCACCCCGCGTGGCCCGGTCCCGCGGCCTACCCTTTGCGACGATGCCCCGCCCCAGGACCGCCCGCGTTCCATCGGCCGCCCCGGTCGCCGCTCCAGGAGCCCCGGCCCGCTGGCCGCGATCGGCAAAGGTCGCCTTCATCGGCTCGCACGGGATCCGCAAGACAAGCGCCGTTCTTGCGTTCGCGGCGACGGTCCAGCGTGCCGGCTGCTCCGCGGAGCTGGCCCGCGAGGTCGTTCGCGACAACCCGCTCGGGATCAACGAGGGCGCCACCGGCGAAGCGCAGCTGTGGGTCCTCGTCTCGCAGATCCGGCAGGAGCTCGAGCTGGCCCGCAAGGCCGACGTCCTCGTGACCGATCGTGGCGTGATGGACAACTTCGGCTACTACCTTCGGGCCTGCGGCGGGGCCGACCGGTACGCGGTGGAGTCGCTCGTCCGCAGCTGGTCCGGGACGTACGACCTGGTTGTCCGGCTGCTGCCGGACATCGAGCTCCAGCCGGATGGGGTCCGGAGCACGAATGACGCGTTCCGCGACGAGGTCGAGGAGATCCTCGATCGCGTCCTGCCGACGCTGGTGCAGACGGGCCGGCTCGTCACGCTCCGCGCGTCGGAGGTGACGAGCCGCTACGACTGGTGGGCGTTGCTGGAGCGCCTGGCCGCGTCCGTCGGCGCGGTGATCCGCCCGCCGACGATCTGGACGTAGCGGGCGGCGCAATCCGCTCGGCGGCGCGAACTGCCCAGCGGCCTCGCGACCCGCCGGCCCAGCGGCATCGCGAACCGACCAGCCGCCCAGCGCCGGCGCCTCGGCCGCCAGCCCTCAGCCCGGGAAGAAACGCGGAAGCTGCGCGCGGTTGCCCTCCAGGAGCGCCGTGAGCAGCGCGTCGGCCGTCCGGAAGTCCGGCACGAGCGGGTTCGCCAGGAGCGCCCGGAGGGCAACCTGTCGGTCGCCCGTGACTGCCGCCCGCACGGCAAGCTCCTCGTATCCACGGGCGTGCTCGACAAGGCCGCGCATCTCCGGGGCAAGCGGCGCGAGCGGCCCCGGGTGGGCGCCGTCGCGGTCGATCACGGCGGGGATCTCGACGACCGCCGTCGCCGGCAGGCCGGGCAGCGCGCCCTCGTTGTGCACGTCGACGACCTGGACGTCGCCGGCGCCGTCGTGGAGCGACGCGATGAGCTGGGCCGCGGCCTCGCTGTAGTACGCGCCGCCCCGCTGCTCGAGGAGGGCGGGCTTCTCCGCGAGCGCCGGGTCGCGATAGAGCTCAAGCAGCTCGCGCTCGATCGCCATGACCGCCTCGGCGCGCGTCTCGCCGTCGCGCTGCTCCGCGACCACGTCGGCAGTCGCGTAGTAGTAGTGGAGGTAGTACGAGGGGATCGCGCCGAGCGCCCGGATCAGCTCGAGCGGCAGGCCGACCTCCTCCGCGACGACGGCGCCGTCACGCTCGAGCAGCTCAGGCAGGCGATCGACGCCGTCGACCATGATGGCGCGCTCCCAGGTCAGGTGGTTGAGGCCGACATGCTCCAGCCCGACCCGCTCGGGATCGACGCCGAAATGGCGCGCGAAGCGCCGCTGGAACCCGATCGCCACGTTGCACAGGCCCAGCGCGTGGTGCCCGTCGTCCAGGAGCGCCTGGGTCACGATTCCCACCGGGTTCGTGAAGTTGACCAGCCATGCCCCCGGGCTGGCCCGGCGCGCGGCCTCCTCGGCGATCTCCAGCACGACCGGCACCGTCCGCAGGGCCTTCGCGAACCCGCCCGGACCGGTCGTCTCCTGGCCCACGCAGCCGAATCGGGGTGGGATCGTCTCGTCGCGGAAGCGTGAGGCCTGGCCGCCCACGCGCAGCTGGATCACGACGAAGTCTGCGCCGTCGAGCGCGGCGGCCCGATCGGTCGTCGGCGTGAGGCGGCCCGGCCATCCGCGCCGGGCGAGGATCCGGCCAGCGAGCCCGGCCACGATCCCGAGCCGCTCCGCGTCGACGTCGAGGAGGACCAGCTCGTCGACCGGCAGCCGGACGGACCGTGACGCGAAGCCTTCCACGAGCTCGGGGGTGTATGTGCTGCCGCCCCCGACGACGGCGATCTTCACGCCCATGGCTGCACCAGCGGGACTCTCACCCGATCGCGCATGGCTGTACCTCCTCGATGGCTGCCGGCGGCGAGGCGGCCGGCGCATGGACGGCGACGGGGACGAAGCCGGAGTCGGCGCCGGTTTCGGCCGGGGACGGAGGGACGGCACCTCGGACGGCGCCGGCGACGACGATCGCCGCGACCGCGCTCACGGCGGCGGCAACGGCGAAGAGGCCGGGGATCGAGAGCCAGGACGCGATCATGCCGGCAGCGCCCGT
>JADGQH010000252.1 GCA_017881985.1 Chloroflexota bacterium
CCGGCCGTCATCGAGGCGGACGGACCTGCGCGGACCAGGCCCGGCGCGGCGGGCCCGGACGTCGCCTGGTCCGCGGCCGGGCTGCCGGACGAGGCCAGGTCCGCGTCGTCGGGCGGGACCACCTCGTCTCCGAGCGGCAGCGCCTCGCCGAGGTCGCCGAGCCGGACGAGACTCGCCGGATCGGTCACGCGCACGATGGGCGGCGTCCCCGCCTCGACGACTCCGGCAGCGCCGATCGCGTCGCCGGGTCCGAGGAGCGGCAGGAGCGAGCGGGCATCGCCGATGAGCTCGACGCGGGCGCTGCCCGTCCCGTCGTCCAGCACGAGTCCCTCGGCGTCCACCGTCACGACGAGGCCGCCGACCTGGACGGATCGGCCGGCGAGGCCGGCCAGGCCCGCGGCGTCGGCGGACACGGGAGCGGTCGCATCGCCTGACCCGACCGGATCGAAGGCCGCGGAGGCAGCGGCCGCCCCACCACGGCTCGCGCCCACGCGGGTCCCCCCGGAGCCCGCGGCGGGGGCGCCGGAAGCGAGGACCCGGATGTCAGCGGGCGAGCGCGGCACGATGACGAAGTGCTGGTCGGAGGCGGCGGGGTTCGGGCGACGAACAATCCCGACGATGCGGACACGGCTGCCCTCCACGAGGGCCGACGCCGCGATCCCTGCACCGGGCAGCCCCGCGACAGGGATCGAGCCCCCGGCAGCGTCGAGCTCGGCACGCCAGCGGTCGCCAAGGCGGCGCTGCTCGGCGACGACGCCCTCGACGCTGACCAGCCGCCACTCGAGCGAGGCGGACAGCGCCCCGGGGAGGGCGAGTGGGACCGGCTCCGCAGCGTGCCCCAGGATCACGAGCGTCGTGGCCGTGATCCGCGGCGCCCCGTACGCGCGGCCGAGCGACCCGACGATCCGCACGCGGTCCCCTGGTCGCGGCGCCGAGGCGTTGCGCGGCACGAGGAACTCGACGGCGGCAGTGGCGTCCTGCACCAGCGAGCGGCGCCCGGTCGAGTCGAGGAGGGTGCTCGAGACGCTGACCGTGCCCTCGACCGTGACGCTCCCGGAGCCGAGGTGCAGCGCGGCCGCGATGGTCATGCTCGGCGAAGCCGATGCCCCCGGACGCGGCGTGGCCCCGGGCGACGGCGTCGGGCTCGGCGTCACGCCCGCCGAGCGGGCAAGGTCCGCAGGGTCCCGCAGCCAGAGGCGGTAGCCGTCGAGCTTTCCGCGGGCAGACGCACGCTGCCCGACGATGCCGACCAGGCGAACCCGGTCCCCGCGTCTCGCGAGATCCGGCTGGAGGCCGCTTGCGCGCGTCGCACGGGCTGTGAACGGGGCACCTGCGGCGTCGCGCAGGCGCAGGACGAGGTCGCCGCCCGGTTCGCGGACGATGGCCGCGTCGAGGCTGGCGTCGAGCGTCACGACGCGTGCCTCGACGAGCTCCCCGAGCGAGGCGGCCGCGATGGGCAGCGGGTCCGCGAGGGCGGCGGCGCCGACGAGCCGGACGCCGTCCGAGGTCGGGCGAATCTCGAGCTGCCCGTACGGATCCGCGAGACGGCCGGTCACGTCGATGAGCGCCCCGCGGGCCGGTTTGGTGCCGTCGGGGAACCGGACGAAGATGCCGCCGGTCTCGTCGGCCACGACACCGAGCGGGGGAAGCCCCACGCGTCCGGGCTCGGCGGTGACGCCGCCTCGAACGTGGACGGTGGACCCGACCGCCGCGGCGCGAGCCACGCTGATCGTCGTCGGCCCGCCCGTGGCCGTCGGCGAGGGCGACGGCGTGACGGTCGGGGTGGCTGTCGGGCTCGAGCTGGGGCTCGGCGTCGGCGTGGGCGTAGGCGTGGGGCTCGGCGTCGGGGTCGGGGTCACCGACGGCGACGGAGAGGGCGCCGGCTCGCCGGTGGGAGTCGGCGATGGCGACGGCGCCGGCTCCTCGACCAGGTCGAGCGGGTCGCTGACGAAGAGGCGATAGCCGGATGTCCCGACTCCCGAGGAGTCGCGCTGCCCCAGCGTCCCGGCGGCGGAGACGACGCTGCCGCGAGCCGGCACGTTCGAGCCCGCGATCCCGGCGAATATGACCCGCAGGGATCCCGATCCATCGTCGACCGTGACGGCCGGGCCGTCGCTCAGGGTCGTGGCCGAATCGAGCACGGTTCCGTGGACGCGGATGCGACGGCCCTCGAATGGCTCGAGCGCGGCGCCGGTCGTCGTGTCGACCGGGAACGGGGCAGGGCCGGCGGCCAGCACGATCGGCGGACCGTCCAGGCGGACGGTGCGCTGCCCGTACCGGTCGTCGATGCTGCCGGCGACGCGGATCAGCGACCCGGCGGCGATGGGCTCCAGCGCCGAGGCGGCGTAGATCGCGATCCCGGCCGCCTCGTCCTGGAGGAACCCGCCCCGACCGGCCTCGAGAACGCCCAGCGGCGTGGACAGGACGCCTTCCAGCGTGACGGACGTCCCGTCGGCGGCTGCCCGTGCGGCGGCGATCGAGATCGTGGCGATCGGCGTCGGCGTCGGCGTCGGGCTCGGGTCTGGCGTCGGGGTGGGGGTCGGCATGGGTGTGGGCACCGGGGTCGGTGTCGGGGTTGGGCTCGGCTCGGGCGTCGGCGTTGCCGTCGGGCTCGGTGTCGGGCTCGGCTCCGGCGTCGGCGTCGGACTCGGCTCGGGGCTCGGCGGGGGAACCGGGGTCGGGGTGACGCTCGGCCCTCCACTCGGCTTTGGGGTCGGGGTGGCGCTTGGCTCGGGGCTCGGGGTGCCACTCGGGTCCGGGCTGGGCGAGGGCGGCGGAGTCGGCGTCGCGCTCGGGTCGGGGCTCGGCGACGGCGTGCCCGACGGAGACGGCGAGGGCGTCGGGCTCGGCGTCGCGGATGGCACGGGGGCCGCCGACCGGTTCTGTGGGATCGGTGCCGGGAGCACGCTCCAGTCGGCAGCGTTCTGGTTCGAGTCGGCGACGTTGCCGCCGCTCCCCCCGGGCCGCCGCTCGATGCTCTGGCCCGGCGGCGGCGCCGCCGCCGCGTTCCCCTCGACGAACGAATTCGTCGCATCGCCCCAGCCAACCGCGTCGATCGGGGCGCCACCGACAGGGCGGAGCACGAGCGCACCACCCGTCGCCGCGAATCCGCCCGAGTACGTGGCATCGGCCGTCGATGCATACGCTCCCAGGGCGTTCGCCACGAGCAGGTGCTGTCCCGTGGCGAGCAGCGTCAGCTCGCCCCAGGTCGCCTTCCTGGTGACGGTGGAACCCGACGACGTGATGTAGGCAAGCTCAACGCCAGCGAGATCGGCCGGCACGGCGCCCGCATTCGTGATCTCGACGTACTCGTCCGAGGCGGAGGCGCCACCGGTGACCACCTCCGCGATGAGGAGCCCGGACGAGGGCGGCCACGTGACCGCCGCTGCCGGGCGCAGGTTCGCCGTTCGTGTCGTCTCGGGCCGCGGCGGGCCGCCGATCAGCGTGGACAGCAGGAGCAGGCTGGCGACCGCGCCGAACGCGGCGCTCCTCGGGGCGCGCATGGACGACCTCCCGGCGGGCAGGTTGCGGCGGTTGGTGGCCGGCGGGCCGGGCGTCGCGGCGGCAGCGACTCGCCGGGTGTACCACGCGCCGCTCACCGATCGCTTATCCGCAGGCGGGTTACGATGCTCCGCGCGGCACGCACCGCCGCCCCCCAAGCTGACCCCAGGAGGATTCGTGGCCCGCGCGAAGAGGACCGAGCGCGCCGAAGCTCGCCGACGCAACCGCTCCCTCGCCGGAGCCCCCCAGGATCTCGACCGCGAGCTGGACGAGGCTCTTGACGAGGAGGAGCCGTCCCCGGCGCCCGCCCGCAACTACCGCGCCCGACGGGCCGAGTCCGGGACGGCCGCGCGACGCGACGCCTCGCCGCCGCCTCGGCCGGGCTTCGTCGCGGGACTCCGCCGCGCGGCCGCTCCCGCGGACGTCGTTGCCGATATCCGGTCGCTGCCGGCGATCGCGCTCCATTCGAAGGCGCTCTGGGTCCCGCTCGCCGCGATCGGCGGCGTAACGGCGCTCTTCTTCATCCCCGGGATCTCGCGGAACCCGCTCGTCGCCCTGCTCGGGAATCTCGCGCTCCAGCCGCCGCCGATGATCCTGCCGTTCCTCGGCGGCATGCTGGCCCCACGCGGCGCCTGGCTGGTGGGCGGGATCGTGGCCCTCGCCAACGCGATCGCCTACGGTCTGCTCTTCGGCGTCTTCACGAACTCGGTCCAGACGGGACTCGGCTTCACCTACACCATGACCTCGGACCAGAAGGTCGGGATCATCCTGAACGCGGTCCTGACGTCGGTGCCGTTCGGCCTGCTCGTCGGGGCGTTCGCCGGGTTCTACCGGCGATTTCTCGCGATGTCGACCCCGCCCCGCCCGGCCCCGGCCAAGTCGAAGCGGCGCTGACCACCGGCCGATCGGGGCTGCGCTGACGGGCGCCCGACCCGTCGGTCATCAGCCGAGGCGTCGCATGCCCGCGTGCCCCAGCTGGCGCACGCCGTCCGGACGCTCCGGGCCGCCGGCCGGCCGGGTCATCTCGACCAGCGGGCGGATCTCGCGGGCCACCACGTTCACGACGCTGGACTCCCGTTGCAGGCTTCCGTCGACCACCAGGAGCGCGTTGCGCCGGACCACCCCCCGCAGGCGCGCCCACGCGTCCGGCCAGAGCGTCACGTTGACC
>JADGQH010000253.1 GCA_017881985.1 Chloroflexota bacterium
CGCCCAGCCCGGCTGCCGCCACGAGCCGGGCCACGCGCCGGTGGAGCGGCTCGGCCGGGAAGCCGCGATCCGGCTCGGCCGCGACGACCAGGTCCTGCAGCTCCCCCGCAGCCCGGTTCGAGGTGCGGCAGAGGACGTAGGTGAAGCGGCCGCTCCGCTCGAGGAACGGACCCAGGGCGCCGAGGCCCAGGTACGGGCTCGCGGTGACGGCGTCGACGCCGAGATGATCGAAGATGGCGACCGCCTGGCGGGCGACCGTGGTCTCGACGTCGCCTCGCTTCGCATCCGCGATGACGGGAATGCCGGCCGGGATCGCGGCGCGCACCCGCTCGAGAGCGGCAAGCCCGGGGCTCCCGAATGCCTCGAAGAACGCGAGGTTCGGCTTCATGGCGGCGGCGACGGGAGCGGCCGCCTCCACGATCAGGAGCGCGAACCGCTCGACGCCCGCGAGGGTACGCGGGAAGCCATCGGGCACGGAATCCGGTGTCGGATCGATCCCCACGCACAGGACACTCCCGACTGCCGCAGATCGATCCGCGAGCGTCTCGAGGTAGCCGGTCGTCATGACGGCGAGGGGCTCGGGGACGGGACCGCGGACGGGGATGCCGCCGGCGGCGGCGCTGGAGCCCACCAGGCCGGGCGGCTGTTGCCGTCAAGCCCGCTGAAGGTCGTGAGGGCATCCGTCTTCGCGACCGACACCGTCCCGTTCGCCGCGCGCTCCAGGGTGGCGAGCTGGAGGTCCACGGTGACGCCGGAGAGCCGCAGGAAAGCGAGCTGGGTGCCATCCGGCGACCAGGTGGGGCCGGACGAGCGGCCGTCCGTGGTCACCCGCGCCAGCTCGGCCCCCTTCGCGTCGAGGATCACGACGTCCGTGCCGAGCGAGGTGGTGCGGACGGCGGCGACGTACCGGCCGTCGGGCGACCACGCGGGTGACGTGTACCCGGCCGAGGTGAAGGGGACCGTCGTCTTGGTCGCCACGATGTAGCGCCAGATCGCGGGGGCCCCGGCGCTCCCGTTCCGAGCGTTCACCACGTAGAGCACGGCGCTGCCGTCCGGGCGCCAGGCGGGGTCCTGGTGGCCGAGCGGCGCGTTCTCCGGGAGCGCGGCGCTCGTCAGCCGCTTGGTCCGCACGTCGATGAACTGGAGCACGACGTCGCTCCTGGTTGGGTCCGGGCCGTCGGAGACCACCGCCAGACGGGTGCCGTCCGGCGAGACGGCCGGATCGAGGATGAACCAGAACCACGTGTACGCGCCGGCAGGCCCGGTCTTGTACAGGCCCGAGAGGACCGCCTCGCGGCCGGAACCGTCGGGATGGATGCGCGTCAGGACCGGGTACTTGAGGTCGTAGTTCTTGACGACGCCCTCCGCCGGGAAGTGCCCGTTCGTCTCGCGCGTCTCGATGAAGTAGACCCAGGTGCCGTCGGGCGACCAGGTCGGCTGCGAGTCCCGCCCCGTGGTCGTGAGCTGGTGCGGGGTGTTCCCGGACTGGATCCAGAGATTGCCCGCCTTCACGTACACGAGCGACCCCTGGACCTGGATGGCGGGGTTCACGTCGGGCGGCGCGCTCGGCGACGGCGTCCGGCCGGGCGGGACGTTGCCTCCGCCGCCGTTCGCCGTGGGATTGCCGAGGAACGGCACGCGGCCCGTGAGCGCGAAGACCGTCACGAGCGCGACCACGAGCAGGCCCGCCATCGAGAGGAGCGGCGCGAGGAATGGCGCCAGGTTCCCGATCCCGTACGGGTCGCGGCCGGTGCGGCGTGCAGACCGGGGTTCCGGGCGGGTTCGGGTCATCGTCCGGCGTGCACCACGGCCGGCGAAGCCGCGGGGACCGGCTCCCTGGCAGCGTTCCGTTCGGGCGCGACGTCGATGACGCCGAGCTGGAGCGATTCGAAGCCACCGAAGCGTCGGCTCATCAGGCGTGCCGCGACGTCGACCCGGTCACCCTCGCGGACCGTTGCGACGAGGTCGCCGCGCCCGAACGCGATCCCGTCGAGCACGTCGACCTCGCGGCGCAGGGTCAGCTGGGCATGGCCTCCTGCAGCGGCGCGAACGCGGGTCACGGTCAGGCCGTGCACGCCGATGACCGGGTCCGGATTCCCGGGACCCGTCGGTCCGAGGGCGGCGAGGTCGCGCAGGAGCGCGTAGTCGACGGATCGCGCCGGCAGGGCGAGGTCCAGGGTCAGCTGGGGCCGTGCGTCCGGCGGGCGGGCGGCAGCCAGGAGGACCCGCACGCGCTCCGAGAACGCATCCCAGTTGCGTGCCTCCATCTCGAAGCCGGCGGCGCCCCGGTGACCGCCGTGGCGCAGGAGGAGGTCCGAGCAGGCCTGGAGCGCGGCCGCGAGGTCGTACCCGGCTGGCGCGCGGCAGGAGGCGCGGAGGTGCTCCCCCACCTGCGTCGCGACCACGGCAGGCAGCCCGGCATCCTCCGCGAGCCGTCCCGCGACAAGGCCGATGATTCCGACCGGCCACGCGCCGCGCACGAGGATCGCCCGGCCGTTCGCCCCGCCGTCGGCTTCAAGCACGGCGCGTGCTTCGTCGACGGATGCACGCGACACCTCCCGGCGGACGAGGTTCGCGGCGTCCAGGGCAGCGGCGTGGACCGCGGCGACGGCCGGGTCGTCGGTCAGCAGGAGCGCGGCTGCCTCGTCGGCATCGCCGACACGGCCGGCAGCGTTGAGGCGTGGCGCGAGCGCGAAGCCGACCGTCTCGAGCGTGACCTCGGCGGCGGCAACGCCCGCCGCGGCGAGCAGCGCGGCAATCCCGGGCCGTGGGTCGCGGCGGACCCGGTCGAGGCCGAGCCGTGCGATCCCGCGGTTCTCCCCGAGCACGGGTGCGACGTCCGCCACCGTCCCGATCATCGCGAGGTCCGCGAGGTCCGCGGTCGTTTCCGCGACGGGGATCCCACCCAGGCGCTCCAGCAGCAGCGCGGCGACCTTGAGGGCGACGCCCGCACCCGTCAGCCGCGGGTCCGGGTAACCGGAGTCAGGACGATGCGGGTTGACGACCGCGAATGCCGGGGGCAGCTCCGGCGGCACCCGATGATGATCGGTGACGATGACGTCGATCCCGGCGTCGCCCGCGGCCGCGATCTCCGCCCCGCTCGAGCTGCCCATGTCGACGGTGATGATGAGCCGGCGCCCGGCCGCGCGCGCCAGCTCGACCGCCCGCAGCGAGAGCCCATGGCCGTCGTCCAGGCGGCTTGGGACGTGGGATGCCGGATCCATGCCCAGGCGCCGGAGCGCCCGGACCATGATCGCGAGCCCGGTCAGGCCGTCCGCATCGAAGTCGCCGACGACGAGAATGCCCTCCCCCGCGGCTCGCGCGCGCGCGATGCGCTCGACTGCGACGTCGGCGTCCGGCAGGCGTGCCGGGTCGTGCAGCGAATCCATCGCCGGCCCGAAGAAGCGGTCCACCTCGTTCGGGCCGATCCCGCGCGCGACCATCACCCGGGCGAGGCGCGCCGATCCTCCGTGGCCGCGGACGGCGGCCACGAACGCCTCATCGAGGGGCGCGCGATCGGGGTAGACCCAGGTGAACCGCGGCTCGATCACGGGACACAGGATGGCGCGGGTGCCTTATGCGGGCATTTGCGCCGGCTGGCTGTACTGGCCGGCGGGACGACGCCGCCCAGCCGGGTCACGTCGTCGCGCGACGGACCGGTCGGCCGCTGGCAGCGGCGCGGCGGCGCGCCTCCCACTCTTCCCAGACGGTGAGGAGCGGGGCGGCGTTGAAGATCGACGAGTACGTCCCGGACGTGATCCCGATCAGGAGCGCGAGGATGAAGGTCTGGATCGACGAGCCCGAGAACAGCAGCAGCGCGGTGAGCGTGAAGACCACCGTCAGGCTCGTGTTGATCGAGCGGGCCAGCGTCTGGAGGATCGAATGGTTGACGATCGCCGCGAAGTTCTCGCCGGCGTGGCGGGCCCGGTTCTCGCGGATCCGGTCATACACCACGATCGTGTCGTGGACGGAGAATCCGATGATCGTCAGCATCGCCGTGACGAAGAGCCCGTCCACCTCGACCTTGAAGAAGGTGCCGAGGATGGCGAAGGTCCCGACCACCACGATCACGTCGTGGATCAGCGCCACGAGCGCCGTCATCCCGAAGCGGAAGTCGCGGAAGCGGAACGTCATCCAGGCCAGGATGCCGAGCGACCCGATGAGCACCAGCAGGATCGCCTGCTGCGTCAGCTCCGCGCCGATGATCGGCCCGACGGTCGTGAGGCTGCGCTGCGAGTCGATCGGGCCGAGCGCAGCCTCGAGGCCCGTCACGAGCGTGCCGACCTCGCCCGACCGGGTCACGCCGCCGGGGATCGGGGTCGGTGACGGCGAGGGGCTTGGGCTCGGGGAGGCCGCCGGGGAGGCGGACGCCGCGGCACCCGCCGAGGCGGAGGCGGCGGCGCTTGCAGACGCTCCCGGGCTGGACGACGCTGCCGGGCTGGACGACGCCGCCGGCGAGGCGGACGCGGCCGGTGACGCCGACGCCCCGGCGCTGCCCGAGGCCGCTGGGCTGCCCGATGCGGCCGGCGACGAGCTGGGAACGGGCGTCGCGGCAGGCCCCTCGATGAGCCCCAGCGGGACGGTCCGGATCAGCAGGTAGCCATCCGACGCCGTCTGGACCTGGGACTCGAAGCCCTGGGCGGCGAGGACGTCCTTGACCTT
>JADGQH010000254.1 GCA_017881985.1 Chloroflexota bacterium
CGTTGCCCCGGCGCCTCTCGCCGCCCGCGAAGCCGCTCCCACGCCGCCGATCGACGCCCTGCTCCTCGTCTCGTTCGGCGGGCCGGAGGGACCCGACGACGTCATGCCGTTCCTCGAGCGGGTGACCCGCGGTCGCGGCGTTCCCCGGGAGCGGCTGGAGGCCGTCGCCCACCACTACCTGGCGCTTGGCGGCGTGAGCCCGATCAACGAGCAGAACCGTGCGCTCCTCCGAGCCCTGCGGGCCGAGCTGGACGTCCGCGGCGTCGAGCTGCCGCTGTACTGGGGCAACCGGAACTCGGACCCGTTCCTCGCCGCGACCATCTCCGAGATGCACGAGGACGGATACGCGACCGTGCTGGCCATCACGACGAGTGCCTACTCCTCGTATTCCAGCTGCCGCCAGTACCGCGAAGACCTTGCTGGCGCCCTCGAGTCGACGGGCCTTGCGGGGCGAATCCGGATCGAGAAGATACGCCCCTACTTCGACCACCCGGGCTTCCTCGAGCCGATCGCGAGGGGAGTCCGCGATGCGCTCGAGGAGACCGATGCCGCGGGCATTCCGCGGTCGCTCGTTCGCGTCTTCTTCTCGACCCACTCGATCCCGGTCTCGATGGCCGAGACGTCCGGCCCGCCCGACCGGCGCGCGACGTTCGAGGGCGGCGGCGGCGCCTACGTTGCCCAGCACCTCGCCGTGGCGCGGGCCGTCCTCCAGCGCGTGGCCGCTTCCGGCGCCGGCGAAACGAATCCCGCGGCCGGGGACGGCTCCGGCCCGGGCGCGGTCCCGTCATGGTCGCTCGTGTACCAGTCACGCAGCGGCGATGGGCACGTCCCGTGGCTCGAGCCGGACGTCAACGACGCGCTGCGCGCAGCGGCAGGGGAGGGGATGGCGGCGGCGATCGTCATCCCGATCGGCTTCACCAGCGACCACGTGGAGGTCGTCTGGGACCTCGACCACGAGGCCGCAGAGACGGCCGCGGAGCTCGGCGTCCGGCTGATCCGGGTTCCCACCCCGGGCACGGATCGGGCCTTCGTGCGGGGGCTCGTCGACCTCCTCGACGAGCGGATCCGCGGTGCCGCAGCCGCGAGCGAGACGCCGCTCGGCCCGTGGCCGGGGGTCTGCGCGGTCGGCTGCTGCCCGAACCTGCGCCGTGAGCTGCCGGCGGTCGCGGGTGCCGACTCCGCGTTCTGATCGCCGTGGCAGGGTCTGTCGCCGCGCGAGGTCTTGCAGGAGGTGGGTAGTCTGTCGTCCTGAGGCGTGAAGTGCGGCCCCCTGTGCCGCGGCCGCCGAGGGGGGAGATACCACGATGGGCGAGCACGCGAACGCCACCCTGGTCCGCCGGATGATGGAGTCGATGAGCGGCGGCGACATGCAGGCGGCATCGGACGCCCTGGCCGACGACGTGGAGTGGCACGAGATCGGCCGTGCGGAGGCGCGCCACGGTAAGGCCGAGATCCAGGCAGCCATGCCCAGCGCCACGGACTACACGATCACGGGTTCGGTCCACGACGTCGTCGCGAACGACGACCACGCGATCGGGCTCTTCGACGCGACGGCCACCCGCGGCGGCAGGACGTTCAGCTACCGCGTGGCGGAGATCTACCACATCCGGAACGGCAAGATCGTCGAGCGCTGGGCGTTCTCGGACGACACGGCGGCGATCGTCGCGTTCTTCGCGTAGCGGTCGGCGCCACGCCGACTCGAGGGTTGCCGACCCTCCTCGACGCCGTCGGGCCGGCAACATCTCCCGGATGCGCCGATCCTCCGAAAAGGACGCGTAGCGAGCCGTACGTCCGAGCTGTCATACGGTTCGCCACGCGGACAATTGATACGAATGACGGCTCCCGGCGCGGATCGGATGCGCTCGGTGGTCCGTTGCGACCCGCCTGCCGCATGTGCTCCGGGTCCGTCGCCCCGCCCGCGCCGCGTGCCGGCTCCCGCGTATGCTCCGGGTCATGAGCGATCAGGATCACGACTCCGCGCCTCCCGCCGTCGGAGCCCGACCGCTCGCGGCCTTCTCGGGTGAGCCGGGCGCGTTCGCGGAGGACGCCGTCCACCTCTACTTCGGGCCGGCATCCACGACGCTCGGGGTCGGCGGCTTCCGCGAGGTGTTCGAGTCGGTTGCCGATGGGCGCGCTGAAGCCGGCCTCGTTCCCATCGAGAACCTCGTCAACGGGACGGTGCGCGAGAACTACGACCTGCTCATGGCGTTCCCGCTCGAGATCCGGGGCGAGGTCGTGGTCCCGGTTCACCTCTGCCTCGCGGCACTGCCGGGTGAGCGGCTCGAGACGATCGAGCGCGTCTACTCCCACATCCAGGCGCTGGGCCAGGCCGACGCATTCCTTCGCACGCGGCCGTGGACCCTGCTCACGACGTACAACACCGCGGGAGCGGGCAAGTCGATCGTCGAGCGAGGCGAGCGCGGCGCCGCAGCCGTCCTGTCGCCGCGAGCGGCGGCGCGCTTCGGCCTCGAGATCCTCGCCGACGGGATCGAGAGCATCCCGGAGAACCGCACCCGCTTCCTCGTCGTTGCCGCGCCTGGCACCGAGCTCCCGGCGCCGGCGTCCGGTGCGACCGCCGCGGATGGCGCCATGCGCACGACCCTCGTGCTGGGGGTCCGCAACGAACCGGGCACGCTCCTGCGCTGCCTGGCCGTCTTCGCGGCGCACGGGCTCAACCTGTCGAGCCTGGAATCGCGACCGGCCCGCGACCGCCCGTGGGACTACGTCTTCTGGGTGGACCTCGACGCCGACGCGACCCAGCCCACGACGCGGGCCGCCCTCGACGAGCTCGGCGGGGTTACCACCCTCGTCCGCGTGCTCGGCACCTACCCGCAGGGCGCCGGCGGGTAACCACGCCTCCACGCCGCGGCCCGCATCTGCGGGTAGCGGCCGGCAGCCGGCGAGACTTGCGTCGAGGCGCCGGCAGGCAACGAGCCGTCCGAGCCGTGTGCCTCCGCCCTCAGATCGTCGAGGTGCAGAACTTGCAGCGCGAGGCGTCGGGCGCGTTCGGCTCCCGGCAGAACGGGCAGGCTTTCGTGGGAACCGGCGGTGCAGGCGGTGCCTCCCTGATCAGCAGCTTTCCCACCCAGAAGACCACCAGCGCGACGACGACGAACACGATCACCGCGTTGATCAGCGCGCCGTAGCGGATCGCGACCTCGGTCGCGAGATCGGTGCCCGTGGCAGCCTTCAGGACGATCTTGAAGCTGGAGAAGTCGACCCCGCCGAGGAGGAACCCGATCGGCGGCATGAGGATGTCGTTGACCAGCGAGTTGACGATCCCGCTCAGCGCGGTGCCGATGATGACGCCGATGGCGAGCGCCAGCGCGTTCGTCCTCAGCAGGAATGCCCTGAAGTCTCCGACCATGCGATCCCCTCCTCCGTCTCGGCGGCGGCCATGTCCTGGCCAGGCAACGCGCCGGCCTCACTGTCGCACCGGGCGTCAGCGCGCCGGCGGGGGACCGCGCCGCCGCGGGCCCGGCGGGATGGTACGCTCGGACCGCGTCCGCGGCGCAACGCGTCGTCCCACGACCTTCCCTGGAGGCACTACGCGATGGCCGAATCGTTCCACGACGCGATGGTCGCGGGCTATGCGCTCTCCGAGCCGTCCCTCGTGATCGGGAGCCCGATGGAGGGTACGGATGCGCTGCCCGACGTGCGCATCCAGGTCGCGCTCTCCATCCTCAACAGGCACGGGCTCGTCGCCGGGGCGACGGGGACGGGGAAGACGAAGACGCTCCAGCTCCTCGCGGGCCAGCTCTCCCTCGCCGGCGTCCCGGTGCTGATCGCGGACATCAAGGGCGACCTGACGGGGCTCGCCCTGCCCGGGGACGCGACCAACGCGAAGGTGCAGTCGCGGGCCGCCGACCTGCAGTGGGACTTCAAGCCGGACGGCCACCCGGTCGAGTTCCTGTCGCTCTCGGGCAAGCTGGGCGCCCAGGTCCGGGCCACGGTCCACTCGTTCGGGCCGCTCCTCCTGGGCCGCGTGCTGGACCTCAACGACACCCAGACGAGCATCCTCTCGCTCGTCTTCAAGTACTGCGACGACCACCAGCTGCCGCTGCTCGACCTGGCGGACCTCACCACCACCCTCAAGTACCTCGGCAGCGACGACGGCAAGGCGATCCTGGCCGACTACGGCGGCATCTCGCCGGCGAGCCTCGGGGTCATCCTGCGCTCGATCATCACGCTCGAGCAGCAGGGCGCGGACGTCTTCTTCGGGGAGCCGGAGTTCGACGTCGACGACCTGATGCGGACGACGCCGGGCGGGCAGGGGATCATCAGCATCCTCGAGCTGTCGGACGTGATGGACAAGCCCGCCCTGTTCAGCACGTTCATGCTCTGGATGCTCGCCCAGCTCTACCACGCGCTCCCCGAGGCGGGCGACCTCCCGAAGCCGAAGCTGTGCTTCTTCTTCGACGAGGCGCACCTGCTGTTCGACGGCGCGTCGGCGTCGCTGCTCGCCCAGATCGAGCAGACCGTCCGCCTGATCCGCTCCAAGGGCGTCGGCGTCTACTTCGTGACGCAGGTGCCGACCGACGTCCCCTCGTCGGTCCTCGCCCAGCTCGGCAACCGGGTCCAGCATGCCCTGCGCGTCTTCACGCCCGAGGATTCCGACAGCCTCAAGAAGACCGTCCGCAC
>JADGQH010000255.1 GCA_017881985.1 Chloroflexota bacterium
TCACCTCGCCTCGATCAACGCGATCGGGCCCGCCCGTCCGCTGGGTCTGCTTGGCCTCGTACATGTGTCGATCTGCCTCATCGATCAGCTCGTCGAGCGTCCGAGGGCGCTCCGGGTCGTACAGCGCGACCCCGACGCTCAGCGACAACGCAAACGGGCGGCCCGGCGTCTCGTTTGCCCGCCCCAGGGCGTCCTCGACACGCGTCACGAGCGTGTCTCCGTCAGTGGGCGAGACCTCGGTCGCGAGGACCGCGAACTCGTCGCCGCCGAATCGTGCGACCAGGTCGGCCGCCCGAAACGTCCCGTTTCTCAGCAGGTCGGCGATCTCCCGAAGCGCCCGGTCCCCGGCCTCGTGGCCGAGGCGGTCGTTGATCTCCTTGAGGCCGTCAAGGTCGGCGAAGAGGAGCCAGAGCCGGTTCCGCGTCCGGATCGACGTACGGAGCTGCTGCTCGGCCAGCGTCGTGAAGCCGCGCCTGTTCAACAACCCCGTCAGCCCGTCGGTGAGAGAGAGCGTTCGGATGGTCTCGACCATCTGGTGTCGCTCGGTCACCTCGCGGAGGACAACCAGCGAGCCGGCATCGCGTCGCCTCCCGTCCTCGATCGCGCTCACGCGAACGTTGAACCAACGCTCGCCCTCCGATGGGAGCGTCGACGGCGCGGGATCCCGTGACCCGGAAGGCCCGGGGCTCAGGGGGATCTCGGCCTCCGGTTGGCCCGACTCCTGGCAGACCGCCACGAGGTCCGGAAAGCGGTGGAGCACGTCGTCGATCGCCTGCCCCACCGCATCGGCCCCGATCCCGAGCAGCTTGATCGCCGAGAGATTGACGGCCGCGATCCGCCGCTCGGGATCCAGCACGAGCACGGAATCCGCGAAGGAATCCACCAGCATCGGCCAGGCGACCGGCACGACGTCGAGCAGATGGGACCGGAGGACCGCCCATGCGCCGATGAGACCCGAGATCGCGAACGCGATCGAGCTCAGGTCGGCGTGCACGGATGCTCCCAGCCCCGCGACATAGAGGACGCTGCCGACGACCGGCACGAGCGACCCGACGATGACGATCCGCATCCGCGCCGAGTACACGGGTGGGTATCGGTAGATGCCCGCGACCAGCGCGAGCAGCCCCACCCCGATGAGCGCGTAGGCGTAGGCGGCCTCCACCCAGAACCACGGACCGTGCTCGTAGACCGCCGTGACACCCCAGGCGTCGATGATCGTGACGGACGACCAGAGCAGGTGGTGCCACTCGTTCGTCGCCGCCATGCCAACGGAGATGGCGGGCACGAGGAGCAGCAGCCCGGTCCGAGCGCGCGTCAGCCATCCGTCCTGGCGGGTCCAGGCGAGCACGAACAGCAGGTAGAGGACGGGCGCGCTCTCGATTCCAAGGTACGCCACGACCGACCAGGCGATCTTCGTCGACCGGTCGAGCGCGGATGCCTCGAGCGCGTTTGCGAGGAGCCACCAGCCGACGGAGAGCATGACGAGCGCGAGCTCGCGGGCGCCCACCAGGTGGCGCCGACGCCATGCCGCGATCGCGACCGCGCCGGCCACGGCCGCGGAGGCGACGTACGACAGGACGAGGAGGTTCAGCTGCACGAGAGCTCCGGAAGCGGGCTGGGACGTCGTCGCGAAGCGGCCCCTATCCTATCCGGCGGCAGGCGCTCGAGCTCGGCGTGGTCGAGGCCGGAGGTGGTCGACCGCGTCATCCTGGCCCTGCTGCTCCAACCCGATGCGTGCGCCGCACGCCCGGCACGCGGCCCCGTCACGTGTCACCGTACGGCGATGATCGAGCTGCGCGCGCTGGCCCCGGACGAGCTTCGGCTGGCCGCGGAGATCGACGTGACCGAGGACGGGACAGTCGTCCTGGAGCAGCGCGGCACGACCCTGCGCTCGAGGCAGGAGGAGTGGCACCGGCCGCCCCGCGACGCGGCCGCATGGCGCGAGTTCGAGGCCCGCTGGCGCGGATTCGTGCCCGCCTCGGGAGTCGCCCTCGGAGCGTTCGAGGGCACCCGGCTGGTCGGGATCGCCACGCTCCGTCGCGCGATCCGCCCTGGGCTGGATCAGCTCGAGGCTCTCTTCGTCGACCGCGCCCACCGGCGCCGGGGCGTGGCGACGGCGCTCGTGGCCGGGATCGAGGCGCTCGCTCGCTCGGGCGGCGCACGACTGCTCTACGTCTCCGCGACGCCGTCCCAATCGGCGGTCGGGTTCTACGAGAGTCGGGGCTTCGCCTCCACCATCGAGCCGATCCCCGAGCTGCTCGAGCACGAGCCCGACGACATCCACATGACGCTGGCGCTCTGACGATGCCCGGCGAGCTCCGGCCGATGACGGGATCGCGATCCGGCCTCGCCGCCACCCTCCGCCGGTCATCCGCGCCGGCAGAACCGGAGGCATGGGCGCAGAGGCGGCTCACTAGGCGCCTCGCGCCTGCTTCGCCACGAGCAGCGCTGCATCGGCTCGGGCCAGGACATCGTCGAGCGTCTCGCCGCCGGCGAGCGCCGCGAGGCCCACGCTGATCCCGGCGCCGACGGCGGCCCGTAACGATCGGTTGATCAGCTCGAAGCGTCGCTCAACGTCGGCGACCTCGGCCGCGCCGAGCCCGCAGACGAACTCGTCGCCGCCGTAGCGCACGATCGGGTCGAACGAGCGCAGGTTGGTCCGCATGGTCGAGACGAGGGCCTGGAGCACCCGGTCGCCGGCGGCGTGGCCATCCCGGTCGTTGACGCGCTTGAGGTCATCGACGTCGATGAACGCGCAGACGAGGCGGCCGTCGCCGCGCCGGGCGCGATCGACCTCCTGGCCGAGCGCGAGCATCCCGAGCTTTCGGCGAAGGGCTCCGGTCAGCTCGTCGACGTGGGCTTCGTGAAGCGCCAGCTCGAGCGCGGCGCGCTCCCGCGCGGCCGTGATCCGGTCCTGGGCGGCCCGGCACGATCGAGCGCGGCTCGCGCCCGGTCCGCGGCGGCCTGGACGCGCAGCCGCTCGAACTTCTCGGCGAGCGGGGCGTCGGATTCGGCAAGAACCTGCTCGGTCGCCTGCGCGCGAAGGTCCCGCTGCCCTGCCGTCTCGTCTCGGGCGGCGGCCGTCGCGTCGCGGCGCGTGGCCGCCCCCAGCCTGCCGCGCCCGGTCTCGGCTCGCGCGGCCTGTCATGACGCGGCGTAATGACGGCGAGCGCGCGGTGCGCATGCTAAGCGTGGATGAGTCCGCGGTGGGCTCGCCGCCCGCCCGGGCGGCCAACGCAAGCGGCTCATCGGCGGTGACAGATGCGCGATCCCCTGAGCCGGGGGTCTGGCGACACGGCCACACAGGCCGACGTCGGCCGCCCCGTCGGAGGGCACGGCCCGAGGCGCATCGACGCGCCCGTCGCCGCGCTGCCCGTTCGCAATCTGGCGTACGAGCGACCCGCGCTGCTCGCGGGCCTGCTCGCGACCACGATCGGCGTCGTGGTCCTCGTCGGGTGGGCGGCCGGCCTTGAGCCCCTGCGGGGATTCCTGCCGGGCACGTTGCCCATGAAGGCAAACGCCGCACTCCTCCTGGCGCTCTCGGGATTGGTGCTCGCCTTGCAGGGGTCGGGCCGCCGGACCCGCGTCGAGGACGCGCTTGCGATCGTCATCCTCGGCGTTGCGGCGGCCACTGCGCTCGAGTACGTGGCGGGGGTCGACCTCGGCATCGATCGGCTGCTGGCGTCCGACGTTGCCCAGCCGGGCGCCCCCTATGCCGGGCGCATGGCGCTCGGGTCGGTGATCGGGTTCGCGGCGATGGGTCTCGGGCTGCTCGCCCTCGGACGCTCGCGGCGCGGCTGGCATCCGACTGCGTTCCTCGCCATCGTCGTCGGGCTGATCGGCGGTCTCGGGATCCTCGGTTACCTGTACGGCGCACGTGAGCTCACCTCGATGGGCTCGGTGACGCAGGTCGCCTTCCCCGCGGCCCTCGGCTTCTCCCTCCTCGCGGCTGGTCTCGCCGCCGCCGATCCGGCGCACGGTCTCATGCGCCTGCTCCGCGATCCCGGTCTCGCGGGCCAGCTCACCCGCCGCCTGGTGCCCACCATCGTGCTGGTCCTGCCCGCCGCCGGCTGGCTCAAGATCGAACTGGTCCAGGCGGGCATCCTGGACGAACGAGTCGGCGTGGCTGCGATGGTCTGCCTGGACATCCTCGTCCTCGGCGGCATCGGGATCTGGATCGCCGGGGGCGTCGGGCGCCTCGAGCACGCCCAGGTGGCCGCCCGCCGCGAGCGCGACCGGTTGCTCGAGACATCGGAGGACCTCATCGCCGTCACGGATGGCGAGGGCCGCCTGACCCTGGTCTCGCCGAGCTGGACGCGCCGCCTCGGGTATCCGCCCGACGAGCTCCTCGGGCACGCGGTCGCCGAGTTCATCCATCCCGACGACCTCGCTGGGGACGGGGCGGCCTTCCTCGCTGCCATGAATGACGCCGGGAGGGTCAACAGCTACACCAACCGGGGACGAGCTCTGGATGGCACCTACCGCTGGCTCGAGTGGAACAGCACCCGCGACCCCGAGACCGGTCAGCTCTACGTCGCCGGACGCGACATCACACGACGCAAGGCGACCGAGGTGGCCCTGCGCGATTCGGAGGAGCGCTTCCGGACGTTGATCGAGTCGGCCAACGACGCCGTCT
>JADGQH010000256.1 GCA_017881985.1 Chloroflexota bacterium
CCCGACGGCGGATTGGCCGGCGACGGGATGTCACCCTTCAGGATGATCCGCTTCTTGCGGTGCCGAGGGTCCGGGTCCGGGATCGCCGACAGGAGCGCGACCGTGTAGGGGTGACCCGGATGCGCGTAGATCTCCTCGACGGGGGCGAGCTCCGCGAGCGCGCCCAGGTACATCACTCCCACCCGGTCGCTGATGTGCTCGACGACGGCCAGGTTGTGGGCGATGAACAGGTAGGTCAGGCCCAGCTCCTGCTGGAGGTCGTCGAGGAGGTTCAGGACCTGGCTCTGGATCGAGACATCCAGCGCCGAGACGGGTTCGTCGAGGACCACGAACTCCGGGTTGAGCGCGAGCGCTCGCGCGATCCCGATCCGCTGCCGCTGGCCGCCCGAGAACTCGTGCGGGTAGCGGTGGATGTGACTCTGGTTGAGCCCCACCTTCGCAAGCAGCTCGCGGACCAGCTCCTCGCGCTGCTCCTTGTTCGACATGCCGTGGACGAGCGGGCCCTCCCCGACGATCTCGCCCACCGACATGCGGGGATTCAGGCTGGCGTAGGGGTCCTGGAAGACCACCTGGAGGTCGCGCCGGACCGCCTTCATCGCCTGGCCGCTCAGCGCGATCGGCTTGCGTCCCGCCTTCCGTTCGGCGGCGGTCGGCAGGTCGAAGATCGTCTTGCCGTGCACGATGACCCGCCCGGATGTCGGCGGAAGAAGACGGAGGATGACCTTGCCCAGCGTCGTCTTCCCGCAGCCGGATTCGCCGACGAGGCCCAGCGTCTCGCCATTCCGGACGGTGAAGCTCACGCCGTCGACCGCTCGGACTGCGCCGATGCGGGCGACGCCGAGCGGCCCGCCGCGGATCTCGAAGTGCTTGTAGAGATTGTCGACGACGAGGAGCGGCTGCTCCTCTCCGGCCGGAACGGGGACGGAACCCGGCTGGGTCTCGAGCGCGGGGTTCCGGGTCTGCTCGGAGCTCATGCTCATCACTCGGCGCTCAGGGCGGCGGCCGCGTCGAGGGCGACCTGCTCGCTGGGAGCTTCGCCGACCGACGGCGGATCGCCCGCCGGCGTGAGCCAGCACCGCGACAGGTGCCCGGGAGCGACCTCCTGGAACGGTGGGGCGACGTTGCAGATCGGCATCGCGCTCGGGCAGCGACGCTGGAAGAGGCATCCCGCGGGGAGGTTGAGCGGGTTCGGCACGACGCCCTTGATGACCTCGAGGCGGTTGCGCTTCTCGCCCAGCCGAGGAATCGACGCGAGCAGGCCGCGGGTGTACGGGTGGTGCGGATGCTCGTACACGGTGTTCACGTCGGACTGCTCGACGACCTTGCCGGCATACATCACCACCACGTCGTCGGCCATCTCGGCGATCACCCCCAGGTCGTGGGTGATCAGCATGATCGACATCCGGTTCCGCTCGCGCAGCGCCTTCATCAGCTCCAGGATCTGGGCCTGGATGGTGACGTCGAGCGCCGTGGTGGGCTCGTCCGCGATCAGGAGCTCCGGGTTGGTCGAGAGGGCCATCGCGATCATGACGCGCTGGCGCATGCCGCCGGAGAGCTGGTGCGGATACTCCTCGGCCCTGCGGGCGGGATCCGGGATCCCCACCTGGGACAGCATCTCGATCGCCCGCTTGCGCGCCTCGCCCCCGCTCATCCCACCGTGGATGGAGACTGCCTCGGCGATCTGGTTGCCGCACGTGTAGACAGGGTTCAGCGAGGTCATGGGCTCCTGGAAGATCATGGAGATCTGGTTCCCGCGGATCTCGCGCATCTCGTCGTCCGGGATGTCGATCAGGTTCTTCCCCCCGAACGTGATGGTGCCGCCCACGATGCGGCCCGGCCGCTCGATGAGCCGCATGACCGACAGCGCGGTCACACTCTTGCCGCAGCCGGATTCGCCGACCACCCCGAGCGTTGCCCCGTTGCGAATGCTGAAGCTCACCCCATCGACGGCCTTCACGAGGCCGTCGGCCGTCGCGAAATGCGTATGCAGGTCCCTGATCTGGAGGAGCGTGCGCTCGTCGTCCTGCCTGACCATCGCGTCAGGCCTCGATCCGCTGCCGCGGGTCGAGGGCGTCCCGGAGGCCGTCGCCGAGGAAGCTGGCGGCCAGCACGAGGAGGATCAGGGTGATGCCCGGGTACCAGATCCACAGCGGCTGCCGGTAGAAGTAGTCCTGGGCGTTCGTCAGCATGTTGCCCAGGCTGGCCTCGGGAGGCCGCAGGCCGAAGCCGAGGAAGGACAGCGCGGCCTCGGTGACGACCGAGTCGGCGATCCCCAGCGTCGACGCCACCACGACCGGCGCGAGCGCGCTCGGGATCATGTGCCGGATGACGATGCGGCGGTCACTCGCCCCGAGCGCCTTGGCCGCCTGGACGAAGTCCGACTCGCGGAGGCGCAGGAACTCGGCGCGGACGAGGCGCGCTGCGGTCGTCCAGCCCGTCAGGCCGATCGCGAAGATGATGACGAAGACGTTGCCGGAGCCCATGAAGGCCACGAACATGAGGACCAGGAAGAAGGTCGGCAGCGACAGGACGATGTCGACCACGCGCATGAGGACGTTGTCGACCCACCCGCCGACGTAGCCCGCGATCGAGCCGATCGTCGTCCCGAGGCCGGCGATGATGAGAACGGCGAAGAACCCGATCGTCAGCGACGTCTGCAGGCCGCGCATCAGCCGGAAGAAGATGTTGATTCCGAGGTTGTCGTAGCCGAGCGGCGCCGTCAGCGACGAGGGATCCTTCGGCCCGTGCGTCAGGCTCGTCTTGAACCACGCGTCGCCGCCGATCAGCGGGAAGGCGATCGACGAGACGATCAGGACCACCATCAGCACGAGCGCGATGGCCGCCATCCGGTGCTGCAGGAAGCGCCGGCGCACCAGCTGCCAGTAGGTGCGAACCGGGACCAGGTCGACCTCGTCGATCTCGGTCGCCGGCCTCGCCAGGGGCGCGCCCGGGACGGGGAGTCCCTCCGATCGTGCCATGCCGGTCCTTCCTCCGCTCAGTACGTGATGCGGGGGTCGACGACCGCATAGGCGACGTCGGCCAGTAGGTTGCCGAGGATGACCATGACACCCCCGATCATGACCGTGGCCAGCACGACCGGGTAGTCACGCTCGGTCACCGCCTGCACGCCGAGGAAGCCCAGGCCGGGCCAGGAGAAGACCGTCTCGGTGATGGCGGCGCCTGACAGGAGCGCGGGTACCGTGAGGCCGAGCAGCGTGACGATCGGGATCATGGCGTTGCGGAGGGCATGCTTGAAGATCACCCGACTGTCGGCCAGGCCCTTGGAGCGCGCCGTCCGGATGTAGTCCTGGCGCAGGACCTCGAGCATCGATGCCCGCATGTAGCGGCTCCAGCCGGCCACCTGGATGACCGCCAGCGTGGTCACCGGCAATGTCAGGTGCCAAAGCAGGTCCAGCAGGTCCCCAGTCTTGCCGAAGCTGTTCTGCCCGAACAGCGGGAACAGGTTGAGCTGCACGGAGAAGGTCTGCTTGAGCATGAGCCCCAGCCAGAACGTCGGCATCGCGTAGCCGATCGTCGAGAACGTCGTGATGATCTTGTCCGACCAGCTGTACTGCCGGACTGCCTGCAGGACCCCGATCGGGATCGCCACGATGACGGTCACGAGCAGCGACACCCCGGTGAGCCACAGGGTGGACGGGATCCGGGCGAAGATCTTGTCGCGGACCGGCAGCCCGTCGGTGAACGAGTAACCCCAGGCCGTGTTGTCGAACGGGAACGTCCAGAACTTGCTGAACCACTTGCCGAACTGGACCGGGATCGACTCGTCGAGCCCGTAGAGCCGAATCAGGTTGTTGATCGTCTCCGGGCTCAC
Organism: Chloroflexota bacterium; assembly: GCA_017881985.1. Taxonomy (GTDB): domain Bacteria; phylum Chloroflexota; class Limnocylindria; order Limnocylindrales; family CSP1-4; genus CTSoil-043. The sequence goes on from JADGQH010000256.1 coordinate 3,833, forward strand.
GCGCGGCGTGCGGAACTTATCGATCGGCGAGCCCGGGGTCAGGTGGACGATGAGAAACGAGATGACGCTGATCCCGATGACAATCGGGATCGCCTGGATCAGGCGTCGGACGATGTAGGTCGCCATGCGATCGATGCCTCGGAATCTGCCGCATCATCTCTGAGCGGGGCGGGACGTCGCCAAACAATTGCGTCCGGGGTGAGCTGGTTGGCTCACCCCGGACGGCAATCTCACGCTGTAGCGCGCGCTGTCGCGCCTACTGCGCCTTGAAGCTCCAGGTGTCGTTGTTCCAGTAGTACAGCGGGCTTGCAAGGTCGACCGTGGCGTCTGTCGAGACCGTGTTGGTCCCCGACACGAGCGACTTGCTGAGCCCGGAGTTCCGCTTGTCCGCCCACAGGAAGTAGTACGGGACATCGTTGTGGATGATCGTCTGGAACTGCGAGTAGATCGCGGTGCGCTTGGCCTGGTCGGTCTCCTGGCGGCCCTGCGTCAGGAGCGCGTCGGCGGCCTTGTTGCACCACCCCACGAAGTTGTTGGAGTCGGGTGACGCCTTCGTGGTGATCTGGCTGCAGCTGAAGATCGACGAGTCGTCCGGGTCGAGGGCCGTGGACCAGCCGCCCAGGTACGTGTCGAACTTGTTCGGGAAGGAGAGGAGCGGCAGGAGCACGGTCGAGAAGTCGGCCGGGTTGACCTTGATCTCGATCCCGCATGCCTTCAGCTGGTCGGCGGCGAGCTGGCCGAAGGAGACGCGCTGCGGTCGCCCGCTGCGGACGTAGAGCGTCGTGGAGAG
>JADGQH010000257.1 GCA_017881985.1 Chloroflexota bacterium
GGCCGCCGAACCACCTGCTCACCAGGACCGCATCCCGTGAAGCTCCGGAGGACCCGCCCGCCATGTGCTTCGACCTCGACAGCCAGCCGCCGATCCCGCCGATCGCGGGCGGCGCGATCGACACCGAGGAGCTGGTCCTGCGGGCCGGCGACGGGGGGCGGTTCGCGGGTCTCCTGGCGCGCGCCGAGAAGCCGATCGGGGCGGGGATCGTCGTCCTTCCCGACGTTCGCGGCCTGCATCCGTACTACGAGGAGCTCGCCCTGCGGTTCGCGGAGGCGGGGATCGACGCGCTGGCGGTCGACTACTTCGGCCGGACAGCCGGGATCGGCGTCCGCGAGCGATCGGGCGACTTCGACTTCATGACCCATGTCGGCGAGACGCGCTTCTCGAGCCTTTCGTGGGACGTCCAGGCGGCCGCGGAGCGGTTGCGCGATCTCGGCGAGGGCCGGGGCCGGGCCATCTTCACGATCGGCTTCTGCTTCGGCGGGCGGCTCGCGTACATGACGGCGACGATGGGACTCGGCCTTGCCGGCGTGATCGGCTTCTATGGCTGGCCAGTCGGAAGCGCCCGGAGCGACGTGCCCGCGCCGGCCGATTCGACGGGGCTGATGCGCGGCGCCGTGCTCGGCATTTTCGGCGGCGCCGACCAGGGGATCACGAGCGACGCGGTCGAGACGTTCGAGGCGGCCCTCTCGGCGGCTGGCGTGCCGAACGAGGTCGTGACCTACCCCGGCGCACCGCACTCGTTCTTCGACCGCAAGCAGGAGGACTACGCGGACGCGTCGGCGGATGCCTGGGAGCGCGTCCTCGGGTTCATCCGCGCGAATACGCCCGCCGCTTAAGGGGAGGTCGGCCGAGCTGCCCGCACGCGGCTCGCCCCGGCCCGGCGACTACTCCTCCGGCAGGATCCGCGCGCCCGCGTTCCTGGGCGCGACGACCTCGACCCGGCCCGGCAGGTCGAGGTCGGCCGAGGCCGCCCGGAAGGCGCCCTCGAGCCGGGCGATCGAGCGCAGCGAGTCCACGAACGCGATCACCGTGCTGCCGGCGCCGGAGAGACACGCACCCAGGGCGCCCGCCGCCCGGGCCGCGGCCACGAGATCGGGCAGCTGCGGGTAGACGGCCGCGCGGTACGGCTCGTGGAGCCGGTCGACCGTGAGGTGGCGCAGGAAGTCCGGGCTGCCCGTCGCGAGCCCGGCGACGCCGAGCGCCACCCGCTGGAGATTCGCAACCGCGTCGGCGAGCGGAACGGTTGCCGGCAGGGCCGCGCGCATCGCACGGGTCGAGAGGCGCAGCTCCGGGATGAAGAGCACCGCCCGCAGGTCGCGGGGCGCGTCGAACCGGATCGCGGTGGGCGAATCGCCGTGGGCCGCGATCGTGAAGCCGCCGAGCAGCGCGGCAGCCGCGTTGTCCGGATGGCCCTCCAGCTCGGTGGCGAGCGCGAGCGCCCGATCCGTCGTCAGCGTCAACCCGCCGAGCGCGGCACCGGCCAGGAGTCCAGCCACGGTCGCCGCCGCGGACGAGCCCAGGCCCCGGCTGAGGGGGATCCGGTTCACCATCTCGATGCGCCAGCTCAGGCCATCTGGTGCGCTGCCGCGCGCCTCCGCGAGCCCGCGCTCGAGCGCGACCACGAATCCGTTCGACCGGTCGGCCGGCAGCTCGCCGGCGCCCTCGCCGTCCACGTTGAGCTCGACCCCGACGCCGGGCCGGGCGATCGCCTCGACCTCGATCCGGTCGACGATCTCGAGCGCCACCGCGAGCGTGTCGTAGCCCGCGCCGAGGTTCGCGCTGGTCGCCGGGACCTCCACGGCGATGCGGCGACCATCGAGATCGGCGAGGTTGCTCAGAAGTGCCATCCGAGGGCCTCCATCACGGCGGGCAGGGTGGGCGCGGCCGTCACGAGCGGGTCGGCCAGGCGGCCAGCCGTGTCCGGGTCCTTGAGGCCGTGCCCGGTGAGGACGCAGACGACGAGCGCGTCCGCGTCGAGCCGACCGGCGAGGCGAAGCTTTCGAACCCCGGCGAGGCTGGCCGCAGACGCGGGCTCGCAGAAGATTCCGGCGAAGCGCACGACGTCGCGGTAGGCATCGAAGATCTCGTCCTCGCCGACCGCTTCGATGAGGCCGCCCGACTCGTCGCGGGCCGCGACCGCCTTCTCCCACGAGGCGGGGTTCCCGATCCGGATCGCGGTCGCGAAGGTCTCGGGGTGCTCGACCGGGTGGCCGAGGACGAGCGGCGCGGCGCCTTCGGCCTGGAAGCCCCACATCCGGGGCAGCGCGCCGATCCGTCCGGCCGCGTGCCAGGCGCGGAACCCCATCCAGTACGCGCTGATGTTGCCGGCGTTGCCGACGGGGATCGCGAGGATGTCCGGCGCCCGTGCCAGGTCCTCGCAGACCTCGAACGCCGCGGTCTTCTGGCCCTCGAGGCGGAACGGGTTCACGGAGTTGACGAGGGTGATCGGGTGCTCGTCCTGCTCCGCAAGCTCGCGCACGATGCGCAGGGCCGCATCGAAGTTCCCCTCGACCGCGAGGACCCTGGCGCCGGCCGCCTGGGCCTGGAGCAGCTTCCCGGCCGCGATCTTGCCCGCCGGCAGCACCACGACAACCTCGAGCCCGGCCGCGGCGCCGTAGGCCGCCGCCGACGCCGACGTGTTGCCGGTGCTGGCGCAGACGATCGAGCGGGCGCCCTCTTCGAGCGCCTTCGCGACGGCCATGACCATGCCCCGGTCCTTGAACGAGCCAGTCGGGTTCATCCCCTCGAACTTGAGGTGGAGGTTCGGGATCCCCCATGCCGCGCCCAGTCGCTCGGCGTGGACGAGCGGCGTCGCCCCTTCGCCCAGGCTGACGATCGGCGTCGCGTCGGTCAGCGGCAGGAACGCGCGGTAGCGTTCGAGCAGCCGCGGACGCGGGGCGTTCGATGGCAGGCTGCCGCGTCCCCGTTCGGCGCCCGGTTGGCCCGGTTCGAGGCCGGTCACTCGACGACCGGGTAGAGCGTGACGTCCATGCCGTCCGCGGCGACCGTCAGCAGCGCCGTACGAACCTGCTCGAGCGACAGCGTGCCGGTCCGGACGGCGGTGCCGCCCTGAACAGCCGCCACCGCGGCCTCCGGGCCGAGGTCGACCTGCTCGGGCACGACGCCGGGCACGAACGCGAACCACGCTCGGGGAACCGCGAGCGGATCGGCTCCGTCCGTGCCGGGCGATGCCTCGGAGGCGGGAGCAAGCCCCGCCCACGTGCTGCCGCCGCCGCGGGCGAGCGTCACGAGGTCCCCGAGGACCGCGCTGCTCGTCGCATCGCCGCCTGCGCCGGGGCCGGTGAAGGCCACGGTCCCGACGGGGTCGGCCATGACCTCGATGCGGTTGAGGACCCAGTCGGTGCGCCCCAGCGGGCTGTCCCGCTCGACCGCGCTCGGGAGGACGGATGCCGCCGGGCGGCCGTCCGCGCCGATCTCGGCGAGGGCGATCAGCTTGAGCGCCAGGCCGAGCGCTCCCGCGGCGGCGACCTCGTCGGCGGTGACGCCCGTGACCCCGGGCCGTCCCACACCCCGCAGGGTCGGCGGCGCAGTACGAACGTCGACGGGAGCAAGCCACGCACCGAACGCGAGGCGGGCGAGGATCACGACCTTGTTGACAGCGTCGTCGCCCTCGACGTCGCCGCGCGGGTTGGCCTCGGCATAGCCACGGCTCTGTGCCTCTGCGAGCGCGTCGGCATACGCGCTCCCCTGCTCGCGCATCGAGGTCAGGATGAAGTTCGTCGTCCCGTTCACGATGCCGCGGACCTGGTGGACCTCGTTGGCCGCGAGGTCGGCCGCGAGCGGGCCCAGGATCGGGATGCCCCCGCCGACCGCCGCCTCGAACCGGAATGTGCCACCGTGCTCGCGGGCCGTCGCCTCCAACGCCGCGCCGTGGTGCGCGACCACGTGCTTGTTGGCGGTGACGACGCGCTTGCCTGCTCCCAGCGCCGCCGCGATCAGCGTCCGGGCCGGCTCGACGCCGCCCATGAGCTCCACGACGACGTCCACGTCGGGGTCCGCCACGAGGTGCGCCGGCGCGTCCGTGACGATCGCGGCCGGGACGCCACGCGCGATCACGCGATCCATGAACGTGTCGGCGACGCCCGCGAGCGTCAGCGGGACGCCGTCGAACGGCGCCAGCTTCTCCGGTCGCTCGAGGAAGGCGCGGATAACGGGCCAGCCGACGGTGCCCGCACCGAGCACCGCGACGCGAAGGGAGGGCGTCCTGGACATCCGCACGATCGTAGCGGACGCGTGGGTCCGCCGCCGCGTCCTGGGTGCGGGGCGCCGGGGTGCCGGGGTGCCGTGCGGCGCAACGGCGACCAACCAGTCACGCGGCTGGCGCTCCCGGGGCGCCGTGCGGCGCCCGGACACGCCGGCCCGAACGTGGCGCGGCCGCGTCCGACGCTCCGGTACACTCGCGGGCAATGTCCGAACCTGCCGCCGCCCCCACCCTCGACACGTCCCCCGCCTCCGACGCTGCCGGCATGCCCGCCAGGGTCCGCTGCTTCAGCGGCATCCAGCCGTCGGGCGCGCCCCAC
>JADGQH010000258.1 GCA_017881985.1 Chloroflexota bacterium
CTCCTTCGATTACGAGGGCGTGGCCTCGGAGCCCGTGACGCTCGTCGAGGCGGGCAGCTGCCGGGACCTCGTCTGGGACAGCGCCACGGCGGCGCGGGCGGGGCGCCGTTCGACGGGCCACGGCCTGCCGGCACCCAACCCGTACGGTCCGTTCCCGCTCCACGCCCAGATGGCCGCCGGGACGACGCCTCGGGCCGACCTGGTGCGAGGCCTGAAGCACGGCCTCTTCGTCACGCGGTTCCACTACACGAACCCAATCCACCCGAAGCTCGCCGTGATCACGGGCATGACCCGCGATGGAACCTTCCTCGTCGAGGATGGCGAGATCGTCGGGCCCGTCCGCAACCTCCGCTACACGATGTCCTACCTCGACGCGCTCGCGGCGGTGGAGGCGGTGAGCAGCGAGCGTCGCCTGCTCAAGGGCTTCCTCGGCGGCGTCCTCGCACCAGCGGTCCGGCTCGGAAGCTGGCGCTTCACGGGGACGACCGGCACCGACTGACGGGACCCGGCCGGGGCTGGCCGGCCGCCACACCGGGACGTCCCGCCCTGAGCCGGGGAGTCCGGCTCGGCGTCGGGGAGAAGTCCGGCCGGTGCCGGGGAGAGTCACGGCGGGCGCCCGGCTCGTCGCCGGATCATCGCGCGGTCCTGCGCTACCATCCGCCGATGCGCGCGTCCCTGCGTCCCGCCATCCTCGTGATTGCCATCCTCGTGGCAGCCTGCGGTGGAGCAGCCACGCCGTCGAGCGACGTTCCCACCGCGTCGCCATCCCCGGCGGGGGTCTCCTCCCCGTCTGCGGCGCTGCCGAGTCCGTCGCCGACTGCCACGACCGCGCCCGGGACACCCACGCCCACGCCGACACCCACGCCCACGCCGCTCGCGGCCGTCTCACCGAGCCCGGCCCGGACGACGGCGCCTACGCCTGCCGTGACGCCGAAACCCACGCCGAAGCCGACGCCAAAGCCCACGCCGAAGCCGACCGCACCACCGGCCACCGTGACGCTCGCGCTGACCGCCCAGAACCTCGAGTTCACCCCGCCGTCGCTCCGCGCGCCGGCGGGAGCCGGGATCCGGATCTCGTTCAGGAACCAGGATGCCGGGGTGGACCACAGCGTGGCCATCCGGAACGCCGGCGGCGCCGAGGTCTTCAATCCGGGAACTCCGGTGACGGGCGTCACGAGCACCGTCTACTCCGTCCGGGCGCTCCCGGCGGGGACCTACACGTACTACTGCACTGTCCATTCCTTCATGACAGGGACCCTCACCGTCAACTGAGCGGGCACGTTCACTGACGGGCGGGCTCGACCTCCCGGCCCGATGGCGGCCCCGCAGTCCGGGCGCCACCGGCGGACCCCCGATGTGGGACAGTGGCGGAGAGCCCGGCGGCCGGCCGGACGCGAGCGTGGAGATTCGGGCGGATGGCGAAGATCGGCTACGCGGCGATGATGGAGCAGTTCCACCCCACGGACCTGCTCGACTGGTGCGCGGCCGCGGAGCGCGCGGGCTTTTCGGCCGGCTTCATGGTCTCCGAACACATCCAGCCGTGGACGCCGCAGCAGGGCCAGGCCGCGTTCGCGTGGGCATTCATGGGCGCGCTCGGTCAGCGGACCAGCCTCCGATTCGGGACCGCCGTGACCTGCCCCGGGTTCCGCTACCACCCGGCGGTGATCGCGCACGCGGCGGCCACGCTCGGGGCCATGTACCCGGGGCGCTTCTGGCTGGGGCTCGGGGCGGGCGAGGCGATCAACGAGCATGTCGTGGGCGGGCAGTGGCCGGAGATCGGGGTCCGCTCGGCGATGATGTTCGAGGCGATCGAGATCATCAACCGGCTCTTCGCGGGCGACGTCGTCCGGCATCGCGGCGACCACTTCACGCTGGAATCGCTGCGACTCTATACGCGGCCGGAGACGCCGGTTCCCGTCTACGTCGCAACGGCCGGCCCGGTCAACGCGAAGAAGACCGGCCGGTTCGCGGACGGGATGATCACCGTGGGGGCGGCCGACGAGAAGATCGGCATGCTCTGGGGCAAGTTCGACGAGGGCGCCCGCGAAGCGGGCAAGGACCCGGCCGGCATGCCGAAGCTCCTCCAGATCCACGTCAGCTGGGCGCGCACCGAGGAGGAGGCCGTCGACGCCGCGATGCGCGAGTGGCCCAACGGCGGGATGCCCTTCCCGAAGCAGGACATCCGGAACCCCGAGGACTTCGCGGCGATGGCGAAGCTCGTGCGGCCGGAGGACTTCCGCAACCGCGTCCTGATGTCGGCGGACATCGGGGTCCACGTCGCGAACATCCAGCACTACATCGACATGGGCTTCGACGAGATCCACCTCCACAACGTCGGCCGCAACCAGGCCGAGTTCATCGAGGTCTTCGGCGCAGAGGTCATCCCGACGCTCCGGTTGGGCGCCTGAGCGGTTCGATGGGAGCAGCCGAGCGCGTCCGATGACACCTCCAGCCACGTTCGATCGACCCGCCGATCGCGATGCCGAGCTCCGGGGCCGTCCCGGCGAGGTCCGGCTCCTGGAGATCGCGCCGGTCCGCGCCGTGATGATCGACGGCGAGGGCCAGGTGGGCGAGGCGACCTTTGCTCCCCGGATGCCCGGCCTGTATGCGACGGCGTACGGGCTCCGTTTCGCGCTGAAGCGGCGCGGCGTCGAGCGTCGGACGGGGATGCTGGAGGGATTCTTCTGGACGGCGGACGGATCGACGGACTTCGACGCGATCCTCGGGCCTGACCGGGAGACGTGGCGCTGGACCTTGCTGATCTCGCTGCCCGGTGAAGCATCGGACCAGGAGCTCGAGTCCGCGCTGGCCGGCGGACGAGCGAAGGTTTCGCCCGAGCTCGCGACCAACCTCCGGATCGAGACGATCGAAGAAGGCCGGGTCGCCCAGGTCCTCCACATTGGACCCTATGCCGAGGAACGGCCGACGATCGAGCGGCTCCACGCCGGGATCGCCGCCGCCGGCCTTCGCCCACGCGGTCGGCACCACGAGCTGTACATCGGTGACCCGCGGCGGTCGGCGCCGGAGCGGCTCCGAACGCTCATCCGCCAGCCGGTCGAGCCGGCCTGACCGGAACCTCCGGCACAGCGCCTCGCGAGAGGCGCCCCCCTCCCCGTCCGGCCCGCAACCCTTCCCCGAGGCTCAGATCCCGAGGAACCGTTCGACGACTCGGTACCGCCACACCGCGTGGAGCGCCACGGCCCAGGCCACGACCGCCACGAAGACGATCGCGAGCTCAGCAGCGCCGAGCGTGTGGAGCGCGAAGATGGTCCGCCCTGCTGGCATCGCGAGCATCACCAGGTAGAGCGCAGCGAGCCCCCCCGCGAGGATCGTCGGCCGTCGGTCGGGCGATTGCGGCTCGATGACCGCGAGCCACGCGGCGGGCGGCTCGACGAACACCACGAGCAGGAGTCCCGCGAAGACGAGGAACGAAGTGAGCGCGGACTGGGCGATCGCGACCGCGGCGTCGAGCGCGGCCGGCTCCACGGACCCGCGTCCGGCGATGGCGTCCAAGCCACCCAGCTGCAGGACGATGACGCCGAACAGGACCGCCAGCCCGGCGAGACTCGACAGCACTGCCGCCGGGACGACGAACCTGGCCAACGTCCGGCCCAGCGAGTCGTGGTCCCGGGCGCCCGGTTGCGCCCACGCAGCCAGGAGCGCCGTCGGGACCCCCACCGTGAACAGCACCAGCGCCGAGCCGTTGCGCAGGTCGATCGGGAAGATCCCGATGACCAGCGACGTGACGATCAGCAGGCCCACCGTCGTGATCCGGCTCAGGAACAGCCGCAGGACGTCCTGCATCCCGTTGCGGATCCGCTGGCCCTCCTCGACCGCCGGCGCGAGCGAGGCAAACGAATCGTTCGTGAGCACGATGTCCGCGACGCCGCGGGCCGCCTGGCTGCCGCTCTGCATCGCGATCCCCAGGTTCGCCTTCTTGAGCGACAGCACGTCGTTCACGCCGTCGCCGATCATCGCGACGTAGCGGCCGCGCGACCGGAGCGCGTCGACGAGGCGCTCCTTCTGGGCCGGCGTGATCCGCCCGAAGACGGTGGTCTCGAGCGCGATGCCCGCCAGCTGCTCGTCATCCATGGAATCGAGCGCCGGACCCGCGATCGAGCGGAGGTCGGGCCCGAGCCCCGCCTGGACGGCCAGCGCGACCACCGTCTCGGGGTCGTCGCCGGAGATGACCTTCACCGTCACGGCCGCGGCCGCGAACCGGGCGAGCGTCGCCGCGGCGTCCGGCCGAAGCTCGTCCTGCAGGATGACCAGGCCCAACGCGCGCATCCCCACCGGGAGCGTCGGCGCGTCTTCATCGCCCGCCAGCCCGCCCGGGTCGGCGTGCGCGGCAATCACGAGGACCCGCAGCCCACGGCTCGTGAATGGCTCCATCCGCGCCCGGAGCTCCGCCCAGGCCGTCTCGTCCTCCGCCCCGCGGCCGAGCGCCGGACGGAGGAACTCAGCGGCGCCCATCGCGACGACGCCGGGCCGGCCGGGCGCGGCGGCCGGCCCGGCCCCAGCCCCGGTTCCCGGCGCGAACG